>NZ_SMMH01000023.1 GCF_004634215.1 Deinococcus fonticola
GCCAGGTGGGCCAGATCCAGATCCTTTGGGAAAGCGGAAGAAGAAATCTCCCGACCTCATCACTCTGCTGGAAGTCGGCTGGACGCTGGTTTTACGCCCTCTCTCATAAAGTTTGTCAGGCCGTCAGGCTTCGACCCACGCCTTGACGAGGGCCGGCCTCATCGTTGAAGGATCCATACGAATTTGCACTACAGTCTCATTATTTCTATCCTTAGCTAATAAGGTTTCGTAATCTCGCAATCTACTGCGAATCAAATTGACTCCGGTTTCTGCCTTGTACTGCGCCTGCAAAATGGCTTTCTGGTCGCCGGTATTCTGTCGGCTGGCCAGTCCCAGGCGCATGCTGGCGGCCAGCACGACAGCCAGCATCAGGAGGGTCAGGAGCATCACCACGATCAGCGTGGCTCCAGTGGTGGCGGTTCTAGCCTTCATGGCGTCTATTTTGAAGAACCGTCTCTTTCACGGGTATCACCCAAGTGGCCTTCCCCTATTTGGTGGTATGGATAGACTGGGTTTATGTCCTTTCACATACCTGACCTGATTCAGAAGAAACGCTCTGGTGGCGAACACTCCCTGGAGGAACTGCGCCTGCTGGTTCAGGGTTTCACTGACGGCAGCGTTCCGGATTACCAGGTGAGCGCCTGGCTGATGGCGGTCTTTTTTAGGGGCATGACGGCGCGTGAAACGGCTGACCTGACGCGGATCATGGCCGAGAGCGGTGACCGGATGATCCTGACGGGCCTGGAACGCACGGTGGACAAGCACAGTACCGGGGGCGTGGGGGACAAAACCAGCCTGATCCTGACGCCCATGCTGGCGGCTCTGGGCTTGACCGTGGCGAAAATGAGCGGGCGCGGCCTGGCCCACACGGGCGGCACGATTGACAAACTGGAAAGCATTCCCGGCTGGACGCCTGAACTGAGCGAGGAGAGATTCCTGCAACAGGCGCGGGACACCGGCCTGGCCCTGGTCGGGCAGAGCAAAGACCTCGCACCGGCCGACGGAAAACTGTATGCGCTGCGCGACGTGACGGCCACCGTGGATTGCCTGCCGCTGATTGCCAGCAGCATCATGAGCAAGAAACTGGCTTCGGGGGCACACACCATTGTGCTGGACGTGAAGGTGGGCGCGGGCGCCTTTATGAAAACGCTGGATGATGGCCGCGCACTGGCCCGCGCCATGGTGGACATCGGCACGCATCAGGGGCGGCAGGTGCGCGCGGTGCTGACTGACATGGAAACGCCACTGGGCCACCTGGCCGGAAACAGTCTGGAGGTGCTGGAAGCCCTGGAGACCCTGCGCGGGCACGGCCCGCAGGACTTGACGGAATTGTGCGTCACGCTGGCGGTGGAAGCCCTGTCCGCTTACGGTGAGGACGCCCGGCAGGCCGAAACCCGCGCGCGCCAGACCCTGAAAGATGGCAGCGCCCTGGCGAAATTTCGCGCCTTTATCGAGGCGCAGGGCGGCGATCCGACCTTCGTGGACGACCCCGGCCAGTTCGATATCGCCCCCGGACGGGCCGACATCGCGGCCCCCACCACTGGCTTCGTGGAGCGTATCGACGCCCTGAGCGTAGGGCGCGCTGTCCTGGCGCTGGGAGGCGGGCGCGAGAAGAAAGGCGAGGCCATCGATCACGGCGTGGGCGTGGAACTGCTGAAGAAACCCGGCGAGGCCGTCAGCGCAGGCGAGAGCGTCATGCGCCTTTACCACCGGGACGGACGCGGCCTGGCCCACGCGCAGGAGCTGCTGAACGCCGGAATCACCATCAGCGCCCAGCAGGTGAACACCCCGCCGCTGATCCTTGACCGCGTGAACTAAGAACCTGAGGTGTCCCCAACAGACCCACCGTCTAGCCAGAAACATTCATTTGGAGGCTTTTATTTCCGATCCACAAGCGACAGGCCACGAGCCACAACCCCTGGAGATCCTTTTCGTCACGGACGCCCCGGCCATTGGCGGCAGTGAGGTGTATATGCGGGAACTCATTGTGCCGATGCGGCAGCACGGAGTATCCAGTGTGGTGGCGATGCCGGACGTGCCAGGAACGGCAGAGTTTCGCAGGCAACTTCAGGAGCGGGGGATTACGGTTCACGCCTATAAGCATCTGGGCGAGGTAGCGGAGCTTCAGCAGCGCTCGGCGTTCCGGTTGACGTTGCTGAGCAGCTGGAATCCGCGTGGTTACCGCAAGTACTACGCGACCTTGCGCGGGCCGTTCGTCGCCCTTATTCACGACCAGTTGATGCTGCATATTCCGGGGTTGCCGCAGGGCATCTACCGCGCTTTTTACGAGGTGCTGGCTGCCCAGGACATCCGGGGCGCGGATCATATCGTCACGGTGTCGCGGTGGGCGGCGCAATACCTGGAGCGCTGGCACGGCATGAAGAACGTCCACGCGGTTCCGAATGGCGTGGACACACAGAAGTTCCGCCCGGCGAATGACGCCAAACGCGAGGAGTTGCGCGCGAAGTTCGGGTTCACGGCCTTTACCGTGCTGACAGTGGCGCGCTTCAGCATCGAGAAGAACCACCCCACCGTCATCGAGGTGGCCCGCCGCACCCCGGAATTGCAGTTCGTGCTGGCGGGCACGGGGTATCTGGCCGAACCGCTGAAACGGATCGCCACGCCTAACGTGCGTTTTCTGGGCAAGCGCAACGACGTGCCGGAGCTGTACCGGGCGGCGGACGTGGCCTTTCAGCCCACCATCGCGGAGAACCAGTCGCTGGCCACTCTGGAAGCCATGAGCAGCGGCACGCCCATTCTGACCAACGACATCCCGGCCCAGCGCGAACTGGTGGCGTTCGGACGCGAGGGGCTATTGGTGAACGGGGGCGCGGCGGGCAGTGTGAGCGGTTACGTGAAGGCCCTGCGTACCCTGGCGGCGCACCCGGCAAGAACGCGGGAAATGGGGCGGGCCGCGCGGGAGAAGGTGCTGAGTGGTCATACGCTGGAGCAGAACGCCGCTGCTCTGGCTGGCCTGTTGCACCAACTGGCCGTACCCTGAACCCGTAAAAGTAAACAGCCCCCCACGTCCTGAGCGCGTGCGGGGCGTACTCTTTCATTCATGACGGATTCACTCAACGATTGGGCCTTCGAGACGGCGGCCGTGCAAACCGGCATCGAGCGCGGGCTGGGGGCCAGTATCGGCTTTCCCATCCACGCCGCCGCCGCCTTTCAGTTCGAGACGCTGGAACAGGCGCAACAGGAGTTCATCGACGGAGCGGGCCTCAGCTACGCCCGCATTCAGAACCCCACCCTGAAACTGCTGGAAGACCGCGTCACCGCGCTGGAAGGCGGGGCGGCCACGCTGGCCCTGTGTACCGGGCAGGCTGCCACCCTGACCGCTGTGATGAGCGTGTGCCGCGCCGGGGATCATGTCGTGGCCACATCCAGCCTCTTTGGAGGCAGTACAGGATTGATGAACAACATCCTGCCCCTGATGGGCATCGAAGCGACGCTCGTGCCGAACACCCCGGACGCCGTGCGCAGGGCCATGCGGGAGAACACGCGCCTGGTGTGGGCCGAAATGATCAGCAACCCCGCCGGAGACATCGCCGACATCGAGGCGTTCGCGCAGATCGCGCATGAACACGGCGCACTGCTCGGTATCGACAACACCTGCGGTGGCGTGGGCTTCCTGTGCCGTCCGCTGCAATTCGGGGCAGACATCGTGGCGCAGTCCCTGACGAAGTGGGCCGGCGGGCACGGCAACGTGATGGGCGGCAGCGTCACCATCGGAACCAGGCACGACCTGACGCGCAACCCCATTTACACGGACGGCGGCGAGCAAAGCCTGCTGAACGTGCGCGGTGAGCAGGCCCTGGCGTGGCGTCAACGGTGGTTCGGGGCCAGTCAACTGGGCATGACCCTCGCGCCGCACAGTGCTTTCCTGCTCGCGCACGGCCTGGAGACCCTTAGCCTGCGCCTGGCTCGGGAAAGCCAGACCGCGCTGGCGCTGGCCCTGTGGCTGGACAGACACCCGAAAGTCGGCAAGGTCAGTTACTCGGGCCTGCAAGGGCACCCGCACTACCACCTCTCGCAGAAGTACCTCAAGCATGGCAGCGGCGCCGTCCTTACCTTCGAGGTGGACAACCCCAGTGACTTCATCCGGCGTGTGAACGTTCTGCGCGTCGCCCCGAACCTCGGGGATGTCCGCACCCTCATCGTTCACCCGTGGACAACCACGCACGGACGGATCCCCGAGCCCGCCCGCCTGGCTGCCGGCGTCACCCCCAACACCATTCGCATGAGCGTCGGCGTCGAAGCCCTGGAAGACCTGCAAGCAGACATTGAACAGGCGCTGTGACCCCTTCGGTGTCCGTTTGAGCGTCTAAAAATCGAACGGTCTCACCGCAAAGCATTTCCCTGCACGGTGAGACCGTTCGATGGTTTCACTGGTGGGCAGCGCCCCGGCGCTCAAATCACGAATTCGCCGTTTCGCATCACGGCTTCGTGGCTGCCGTCTTTGGTGATGCCGTCGACGTTCATGTCGGCGCTGCCGATCATCCAGTCGACGTGGGTGAGGCTGTCGTTGCCCCCGGCCGCCCGGAACTGTTCGGAGGTCATGTCCACGCCGCCCTTCACGTTGAAGCGGTAAGCCGCGCCGATGGCGATGTGGCTGGCGGCGTTCTCGTCATACAGGGTGTTGTAGAAGAACAGGCCGCTGCGGCTGATGGGGCTGCTGTGGGGAACGAGGGCCACTTCGCCGAGGCGGTGGCTGCCTTCGTCCGTTTCAATCATTTTTTGCAGCGTTTCCTGGCCTTGGCTGGCGGTGGCGCTGGTAATGCGTCCGTCCTTGAACTCGATGCGAATGCCGTCGAGCAGGACACCCTGGTACGAGAGGGGCTTGGTGCTGACGACCACGCCGTCCACCCGCTCGCGGTGCGGGGCCGTCCAGACTTCCTCGGTAGGGATGTTGGCGGTGAAGGTGACGCCAGCGGGGGTGTCCGCGCTGCCCCCACCCCAGACGTGGTCGTCGGCAAGGCCCACGGTCAGGTCAGTCTCGCCGCCTTTGAAGTGCAGGGCGGCGTACTGTTTCCCGGTCAACACTTCGCGGCGGCGCTTCAGGTTGGCCAGGTGTTCCTGCCACGCCGCCACCGGGTCGGACTGATCGGCACGGGTGGCAGCGAAAATGGCGTCCCACTGCTGCTGCACAGCCTCCGGTTCGCTGGCGTCGGGGAACATCAGGGCGGCCCAGCCGGGAATGGGGGCACTGATCAGGTTCCAGTTGAGGCGGTTGGTCATGACCTGCGCGGAGTACGGTTTGCGGTACGTGGCCCAGGCCCGCTGGTGCGTGGCCACGCGGCCCTGATCCACGTTGCCCAGCAGGTTCGGGTTGGTGGCGCGAATGGCGATCACCGCGCCGCCAGCCTCCGCCGTTTCGATCTCGGCGTCCACACGCCACTTGCTGATGGTGTCAAAGGTGCCGTCCGGGGCCAGTTCAAACCGGGCGAGTTGCACGTCATCATCGTCCCAGCGGACATCCACGAAACTTGCGCCTGCCGCGTAGGCTTCGCGCACCACGGCGCGGGCCAGGGGAGCCGTGTCCACCGGGGCCTGCACCAGCACGCGCTGCCCCGGTTTTACGCCCAGCCCGACACGCACGGCCAGTCTGGCGTAATTCGTCAGTTTTTCCTCGAAAGAAAGGGTCATACGGCAGAATAACGCGTTCAGCAGCGAAGGCCTTCTGACCGCCCCACCCTCCCTGATGCCTGGACAATGCCACCCGCCAGCACCTCCACCCTTGACGGAAGGCCAGACACCACGTATATTCCTGTGGCTGGTGTAGCGAGGCGTAGCGCAGCCTGGTAGCGCACTACCTTGGGGTGGTAGGGGTCGTGAGTTCAAATCTCGCCGCCTCGACCAGCAAAACACGAAGGGGTTTACCCCATAATGACTCCGCCGGAGGTTTCGCAAGAGACCTCCGTTCGTGTTTCAGGGCACATAGAATCTGGTGCGGCACTGCATGTAGGAAGTGCGCTGAGAGTTGGTATTCGGCCTCTCAGTGTGCAGCACAAGTGATCCCGGCTTACTTTCTTTTACCGAAAAAGCTTCCGCAGCCAGATGAAATGGCCTGGCTGCGGAAGCAGTGCTGGATGTTAGCTGTCGTTGCTGGTCTTGTCAGTCCCGCTGCCCTGACCGCCTTCCGGGTTGTCCTGGCCCTGGTTCTTCTCGTTGCCGGGGCCGCCTTCCTCATAGGGCATATCAGCGTCATCGCGGTAGCGGTCGCCGCCCTGGGGTTGCACCTGATTCCCGATCTGCTGGTGGCCTTCACCCTGGCCCGCGTTCTCGTGCTTATCGGTGCCGCTGCGATCCCTGTAATCGTCATTTTTGGTCATACCCGGCAGCCCAGACGGCCCACCCTAAATAAATATGCCGCCTGCATGAAGGCCCGTTGTGGCAAAGCCCCATCTTCAAGCAAGACTGGCACCCGTGAGGCCATGCACTACGACCTCGCTGAAGTACCGCAGAGCTCTAACCATCTGCTACCACGCGGTTACGTCCCAGCGCCTTGGCCTGGTACAGCCGCGCGTCGACCACTCCGAAAAGGTCGCCCACCGTCTCCACTTCACTCAGCATGCCCAGGCCAATACTTACTGTGAAGGATGGAGCCTGCGGCACGTTCAGGTGACTGATCCGCAGGCGCAGCGCCTCGGCACGTCGCCGCGCTTCCTGCGGTGTGAGGCGCAGGTAGACCACCAGCAGTTCCTCGCCGCCCCAGCGGATCGCCAGCTCGTCTTCTCGCAGGTGCTCGTGAATGACCCTGGCCAGTGCCCGCAGCACTGCATCCCCCGTCTCGTGCCCGTACACGTCGTTCACCTGCTTGAAGTGATCGATGTCGATCAACGCCACGGCGGTGCTGTCCGGTGGGTGAAGCACCCCCTGCTCTATCTGTTGCAGCAGAAAGTCCATGACCCGGCGGTTGTACAGGCCCGTCAGGGGATCACGCATGGCCAGCAGGGCGTGCGTCGACGCGACCTGTTCCGCCTCGACGACGCGCTGCCCGAACACCGTCAGGCCCAGGATCAACAGGTTCAGGAACCCGACATCCACCAGGCGCTGGATGCTCAGCACCGGCATGGACGACTGAAGACTGAAGGCCAGCAGCAGCGCGAAAGCGCCCGCCGTGAACAGCATGGCCCGCCGCACGCTCAGCAGGGCGAACCCCAGCACCACCACCATCACTTCAGTGGACGTGCCGACCCACTGCTGCTCATGCTGTCCCCACTCCAGCGCCAGGGTCGCCGCCAGCCACATCAAGGCCAGTGGCATCACCCAGTTGCCCAGGGCCTCGGGTGGCAAGGCCCGGCGCCACGCCCACCAGCCCAGCAGACCAGTCAATACCACCCCCGCCAGGTTCAGCGCGGCCATCAGCTCGTGTTGCAGTTGCCATTCCAGCACGGCGCAGATGGCGTGGTAGGCCATGGTGCTGACCGACAGCAGCGCCAGCCCCTGCCGGCGCCGGGCGGCGGCGGTGAAGCTGACCTTGAGTGGCAAGACTTGCTGGGACAGACGCGATGGGGCAGCCATAAAAATCCACCGTCCAGTCAAACATATTGACCTTCCCGCTTTTCTTACATCCCACGGGCATTGAGGAAGGAAAAAGGGAGCCACTCATGTGCCACCTTTCCGGGATTGGTTCTCCTTCTGAGCGTAGTCAGCCACATTCCCCTCGGGCTGCCGCGCCACTGGCCAGGGGTTTCCGTGAGTGCTATGGGGATCAGATGAGCTGGGATAAATCCTGACAGGCTACGGTAAAGCCCCTCTGAACCGCATCCGCTAGCGCCAGTGGCCGAGCCTTGTATGCGTTTTGAAGCTGTAAGCGGCAGCCAGGCAGACCGAGGATGAGACGTGAGCCAGAAAGAAAACAAACCCCTAGCGCGTCACCCTATTCCCGCAACAAACCTGAAGCGCTTCCACACGAATGCCACGCGGCGGCTTGCTGTCATAGGGCATGACCACCGAGCAGCGACCCAAGCAACCCTGCGTCAAGATTCACGGAGCCTGGACTGGCGACGTGGGGCATCCCAAGCGCGTGTTCAACGGCCAAGTCACGGAATCGACCGTCACCGGCATCGTGGTCGGGACAAAGGCGAAGGTGACTTATCACGCCCCCGCCCAGCGCACCACCGATGTCACTGAGCACGGCACCTACACACTGCATGCCGGTACACAGAAGCTGAAGCTGATGAGCTTCATCAACATGACCGAGAAAACTGGCGGCAAGCAGGACACCGAAGCGGAGGACTGGCAGGCCACGCCATTACCGCAGTAACCGCCAGGAAACCGGGAGAAGGGAGGTTGTGGGCATCTCCGGCCTCACAAGTCCCGCCCACTGAAGCGCCACATGCCCGCCAGGACGGCAAGAAAGGTAAGTCCTGCGGCCCAGGCAATCAGCCAAGCGGCAATGGGTTCGGTGGCGAAGAAGGGGTTGGTTCCCCGGCTGATTTCGCCCACCTGACGCATGATTTCGGGTTGCAGATGGTAACTGGCGCCGAGCCACAGGGCGTTGGTGGGCATGACGGCGTTGGCGAGTTTGCCGAGGGTGGTCAGTGTGGGGGTGTCGGAGAGGCTGCCGATGGCCGTGAGGATGCCCCCGGTGAAGCCCAGCCCGTACAGGACGAACACCCCGATGCCGTTGGCGAGCGTGGTAAACAACGTGCTGCCAAGTACCGTCAGGGCCGTAAGCAGAAGAACCGCGAGCAGCACCAGCAGTACGGCGGGTAGGGCGTCGGGCGGCGTGTAGCCGGTGATGGCGTACACGCCGCCCAGCAGGGTCACGCTGAGCAGGGCGACGTAACCGACATTCACGGCAGCGAACCCCAGCCAGCGGCCCAGCACCAGGGCGGCGCGGCTGACCGGGCGGGCGATCACGCTTTGCATCACGCCGCTTTCGATATCGCCACTGACGGATGACACGGTGGAGAGCACGGCCATCAGGGCGCCCAGGAAATAGACGAGGTACATGCCGAACATGGTGGCGAACATCACGGGAAGGTTGGATGACCCGGTGGGGCTGCGTTCCAGTCCGGCTTCGGCGGCACGGGCGTCCAGCCGGACTTCCATCTTGTAGATGCCGAACAGGTAAAACCCGATAAACAGCGCCGTGAGCACCAGGAGCACGGCGACGAGTTTCTTGCGCAGGGCTTCGCGCAGCGAGAGTTCCGCGATGAGCAGGGCATTATGCACGGGCGGCCCCCACGCTCTTAACTCCCTGTGTCTGAGCGGGGAGTTCGTCGTTCAGTTCAAGGAACAGGGTTTCCAGGTCCGGGCGGCGTGGGGTCAGGGCGTACAGCCTCGCGCCGCTCTCGAAGATGGCCTGCGCGACGGCGGGCAGCATGTCTTCGCGTTCCAGCCACACCTCCACGTCGGCGCGGCCTGGGGTGTTCGTGTCCTGGCGGTGAATTTCGCCCAGCCGGGCCAGAGTGTCCAGCAGGCCGGGGTTCAGTTCGTCCACGCGAATGTCCACCGGGACGACACCGCCCATCAGTTCACGCATGGTGCCCTGCGTCTGCACTTTGCCCTGCCGCACGAAGGCCACACGGTCACACACCTGCTCGACCTCCGAAAGCAGGTGAGAATTCAGGAAGACCGCCACACCCGCCGCCCGCAACTCCTCGATAATTTCGCGCACCTCCACACGCCCGATGGGGTCGAGGGCGCTGGTCGGTTCATCCAGAAACACCAGGGAAGGCCGCGCCAGAATCGCCCCGGCCAGGCCGCAGCGTTGCAGCATGCCCTTGCTGTACCCGCTCAGGGGCTCGTGACCGCGCCCGCCGAGGCCCACGGTTTCCAGCACTTGCGGAACACGGGTACGCAACTCGCCCGGCTTCATGCCGGCCAGCCGGCCGTGAAAATTCAGGAACTCCTGCCCGGTCATCCAGGTCTGAAACCGGAACTGCTCCGGCAAAAAGCCCAGGCGGGCGCGAATGGCCGGGTCGGCGGGCGAACCGCCCAGCACGCGCAGCTCTCCCCCGCTGGGCATCACCAGGCCCAGCAGCATTTTCACGGTGGTGCTTTTGCCCGCGCCGTTCGGCCCCAGAAACCCGAACACCTCGCCGGGCGGCACGGTCAGGCTCAGACCGTCCACCACCGCCCGGCCCCGGTACACCTTGCGAAGTTCGCGCGTTTCGATGGCATTGGCCCTGGCAGTCACAGGCGTCAGGATAGGCCAGACGCCCGTGTGAAACGTCCACCGAAAGTTACGGCAGAGCGCTTGAGAGGGCTTTGAATAACGCAAGACCGCACAGTTTCTGTGGTTCCAGACGGCAGAGAGTGCAAACCCGGATAAGATGCTGGGCGCATGTCCGCCCCGTTCGCCTTCGTGAAAATGACCACCAGTAGCAGCGAGAAAGCCGTCTGGCGCAAGTTTTCCCGCCCAGTACAGGTGGTCGAAACGAGCGACTTGAACGGAGTCAAGGCGAAGCTGGCGGAAGTGGAACGTCTTACCAGCACGGGCCTGTACGCCGTGGGGTTCGTCAGTTACGAGGCCGCGCCTGCCTTCGAGCCGGCGTTTCCGGTGCGCGCAACGCCGGACTTCCCGCTGTTGTGGTTCGCCCTTTTTCAGGACGTGGAGGAAGTGGCCCCGCACAGCCAGCAGCCGTACACGGTGGGCGACTGGAAGTTGAACCTCTCGCGCGCCGAGTACGACGCGGGCATTGCGCGGGTGCGGGCAGAAATCGCGGCTGGAAACACCTATCAGGTCAACTTCACGGGCCGTCTGCGCACGGCGTTCGGCGGGGACGCGCTGGCGTTCTTCTCGCGCCTGAGTGCGGCGCAGGACACCGAGTATTCGGCGTTCATCGACACGGGGCGGTTTCAGATTCTGTCGGTGTCGCCGGAACTGTTTTTCCGTGTAGAAGGCGAGACCCTGACCACCAAGCCCATGAAGGGAACCACTGGGCGCGGTTTGAACGAGGCCGGAGACGCTGCACAGGCGGCGTGGCTAAAGTCGTCCGTGAAAGACCGGGCCGAGAACGTGATGATCGTGGATCTGCTGCGCAACGACCTGGGGCGGGTGGCGCAGTTCGGCAGCGTGCGCGTCACGGAATTGTGCGCCGTGGAGAAGTACCCGACGCTGCTGACCATGACCAGCACTGTTCAGGCCGTGAAGCGCCGGGGGATTGGTCTGGTGGACATCTTCACGGCGCTGTTCCCGTGTGGTTCGGTGACGGGCGCCCCCAAAATCAACACCATGCACCTCATTCACGAGCTGGAACCGCAGGCGCGGCGCGTGTACTGCGGCGCGGTGGGCCTGGTGGAGCCGGGCGACGGCGTCAGGGTAAGGGCCGTGTTCAATGTTCCCATTCGCACGGTGCTGATCGACTCGTTGACGGGCGTGGCGGAGTACGGCGCGGGCGGTGGAATTACCTGGGACAGCGAGGCGGGCGGCGAATACGATGAGCTCCTGACAAAATCCCGCGTGCTGACCAGTGAGAAACAGAGGTTCGAGTTGCTGGAGACTCTGCGGTTACAGCAGGGTCAGGCCGTGAATGCCCCCCTTCATCTGGAACGGCTGGCGTCCAGTGCGCGTTACTTCGGGTTTGTGTTCGATGTGGAAGCGGCCTGGGCCGCGTTGCGACAGGCCAGCCAGGACACCCCAACCGGGACGCACCGCCTGCGCCTGCTGCTCTCGAAGGCTGGAGAAATCACCGTTCAGACGCTGCCGCTGGGCGAGAACCCGCCAGTCGTGCGGGCGCACCTGGCCCGGACGCCCATGTCTTCACGCGACGTGTTCCTGTACCACAAGACCACCCAGCGCGCCGTGTACGGGCAGCACACCCAGAACATCCCAGCGGGCGAGGAAGTTCTTCTGTTCAACGAACGCGGCGAACTGACGGAATTCACTGCGGGCAACGTGGTGCTTGAACTTGATGGGCGACTTTACACGCCGCCCATTGCCAGCGGCCTGCTGGCGGGGATAGAGAGACGGCGCGCCATCGAGGAAAACGGCGTGGCCGAGCGGATGCTCACCGTTCAGGACTTGCAGAACGCGCAGACCATCTGGCACCTGAACAGCCTGCGCGGCTGGCGCAGGGTGGAACTTCTTCAGAGGCTCAGCGCCACGGCTCGATAATCACTTTGCCGGTGGTTTTCCGGTCGAGGATATCCTGAAAAGCCTGGGGGCTGTCCGCGAGGGCGTACACCGGGCCGACCTGCGGGACGACCTTTCCGCTGGCCAGGAGCGGCGGCACTTCCCTCATGGCCTGGGCGGCGGCTTCCGCGTCGGTCAGCAGGCTGGTGAGCCACAGGCCCGTGACGGTCAGGTTGCGTTTCATCAGTTCCACCGGGCGCAGGCTGGCCTGTTCGCGGCTGGCGTTCCCGATGACAATGACGCGGCCCCGGTTGGCGGCCATGTCCAGGCTCTCCTGAAAACGCTTGCCGCCCACGACTTCCAGCACGAGGGGAACGCCGCGGCCGCCCGCCGCTTCCCTCACTTTTTGCACGCGTTCCGGGTCATCCTGGAGCAGCGTGACGTCCGCGCCCAGCTCCCGCGCCAGCCCAAGTTTCTCGTCGGTGGACGCCATGGCGATGACGTTCAGGCCCATCGCCTTGGCCACTTGAATGCTGGCGGTGCCGAGGGCACCTGCGGCGGCCTGCACCAGCACCCACTCGCCCACCTGGCCGTGTCCCAGCGTTTTCAAGCCGTGGTACGCAGTCAGGTAGGACACCGGAAAAGCGGCGGCCTGCGCGGCGCTGAAACTCTCCGGCACCGGCAGCAACGTCGCGGCCGGCACCGCCGCGAACTGCGCCAGACCGCCCGTCCCGGCCAGGCACGCCACGCGCTGCCCCACCCTGAACCCCGACACGCCCTCGCCCAGGGCCTCGATCACCCCGGCAAACTCCATCCCCGGCGTGTACGGGTACTTCGTGCGCGTCAGGTACTCCCCGCTGACCGTCAGCACGTCGGCGAAGTTGATCCCCGCCGCCTCGACCCGCAGCAGCACGTGCCCCGGCGTGACCTGCGGGCGCGGCAAGTCCGAGGGGCGCATCACTTCGGCAGGGGTTCCCCGGTCAGCCACGTGCACAGCTTTCATCATGGAAGTCATGCGGGAAGAATAGGGCCTGTGGCTTCTGGGCTGTGGCTGGTGGAGAAGGGATCATAAGGGGAACACGGGTGGAAGGGTTTTTGGCCTGCTGCCGCTGCCCTCATGTCCGTACACGGCGTTTGACCGCCTGGGCGTGGCGTGGAAAGCTTGGGGGGAATTTTTGAGGAGGCTGAAGCATGAGCATCGTTGAGCAATCCCGTCAGGGGAACGTCCTGATTCTGACTGTAAATAACCCGCCCGTGAACGCGTTCTCGCCAGGCGTGCCGGAAGGCTTGCACGCGGGCCTGGACGTGGCCGAGAAGGACGAGAGCATCAGGGCCGTGGTGATTATGGGCGGTGGGCGCACCTTTATTGCCGGAGCGGATATTCGGACATTCAACCTGCCGCGTGAGCAGGCCCCGGATCTGCGTGGATTTATCTCGCGCCTTGACCAGTTTCCCAAGGCCACCGTGGCCGCCATTCACGGCACGGCGCTGGGCGGGGGCCTGGAGGTCACGCTGGCGTGCCATTACCGCGTGGCCGTGCCGGACGCTCAACTGGGGCTGCCGGAGGTCAAACTGGGGGTTTTGCCCGGCGCGGGGGGCACGCAGCGGTTGCCGCGCGTGGTGGGCGCCGCCAGGGCGCTGGAAATGATGCTGTCCGGCACGCCCATCAAGGCCACGCAGGCGCACCAACTGGGCCTGGTGGATGAACTGATAGAAGGGGATCTGCTGGCCGGCGCGGTGAAATTCGCCTCAGAGCACGCGGACGCCCGCCCGTTGCCGCGCATCAGTGAACGCAAGGTGGAGGGCGGCACTCCCGAACTGTTCACGAAGGTGCGGCAGGACATCAAAAAAACGCACAAAGGGCAACTCTCGCCGACCTACATCGTGGATCTGGTGGAAATTGCCGCGTCGAAAGCGTTCGCCGACGGCTGGGCCGCCGAAGCGCGGCTCTTTATCATGGCGAAGGACTCCCCGCAGTCCCGCGCCCTGCGGCACGTGTTCTTCGCGGATCGGGAGCGGGCGAAAATACCCGGCATCACGAAGGAAACGCCCGTCAGCGAGATCAGGAAGGTGGGCGTGATCGGCGCAGGCACCATGGGCGGCGGCATCGCCATGAATTACCTGAACGCCGGCATTCCGGTAACCATCGTGGAAACCGCGCCCGAGAACCTGGAGCGCGGCCTGGCCACCATTCGCCGCAATTACGAGAACACCGCCAGGAAAGGCCGCCTGACCCTCGATGACGTCGAGCAGCGCCTGGCCCTGCTGACCTCCACGCTGGACATGGCCGACCTGGCGGACGCCGACCTGATCATCGAGGCGGTGTTCGAGAACATGGACGTGAAGAAGGACATCTTCACCAGACTGGACCGGGTGGCGAAACCCGGCGCGATTCTGGCGACGAACACCAGCACGCTGGACATCAACGAGATCGCGGCCGTGACGACCCGCCCAGAGAGCGTGATCGGGCTGCATTTCTTCAGTCCGGCGAACGTCATGAAACTGCTGGAGATCGTGCGGGCCGACCAGACCAGCCCCAGCGTGCTGGCGACCAGCTTGAAGATGGCCAAGACCATCGGGAAGGTCGGCGTGGTGGTGGGCGTGTGCAACGGGTTTGTCGGGAACCGCATGCTGTACGCCTACCGTGAACAGGCCAACAGGCTTGTGCTGGAAGGCGCCAGGCCGCAGGACGTGGACGCCGCCATGCACGCCCTGGGCCTTCCCATGGGGCCGTTCGAGATGAGCGACATGGCCGGGCTGGATATCGGGTACATGGCCCGCCGCGAACAGGCCAAGAAAGACGGCCGGCCCCTGCCCGACGACTGGCTCGACCGCGTGGTGGAACTGGGGCGCAAGGGGCAGAAAACGCGGGGCGGCGTGTACGATTACGCCGAAGGCAGCCGCACGCCCACGCCCTCGCCCGTCGTGGAGCAGCTCGTGGCCGACTACCGCGCCGAGAAAGGGGTGCGGGGCCGCGAGATCACGCCGGAGGAGACCACCAAGCGCCTCGCCTACGCCCTCATGAACGAAGGGGCGAAGATTCTGGAAGAAGGCATTGCCCTGCGCAGCAGCGACATCGACGTGATTTACGTGAACGGTTACGGGTTCCCGGCGCACCGGGGCGGCCCCATGCAGTACGCCAGCGAACAGGGCCTGGGCAATGTCGTGAAAGACCTGGAAAGTTACGGCATGACCCCTGCACCTCTCCTCAAGACCCTCGCCAGTGAAGGCAAAACCTTCGCCCAGTACGATCAGGAAAGAGCGAAGGGCTAACTGCCGCCGCAAAACGTACCGAACAGCACACAGAACGTACGCAGAAGAGGCCGCCCCGGGCTGAGGCGGTCTCTTCGTATGTTTTGCAGATGGAACATGCACTGACGGTTCGCGTCCTGGAGCCCCATGAGTCCCAGGTATTGTCTAATGTGGCGGCTGGTGTGTTCGATGGGCCGATTCGCCCGGAGTCGCTGACGGATTTTTTCTCTGATTCGCGTCATCACCTCGCCGTGGCGTTGGCTGGTGAGGTGGTCGTGGGCATGGCGAGCGGTTTTCACTACGCGCAGCCGGACAAGCGGCCCGAACTGTTCATCAACGAGGTGGGCGTGGCGGACGCCTACCAGGGGCAGGGGCTGGGGAAAAAACTGGTGCAGGCCATGCTGGCGCAGGCAAAAATGCTGGGGTGCGGGGCGGCGTGGGTGCTGACTGAGCAGGACAACGCGGCGGCCCGTCGCCTGTACGCCAGTTGCGGCGCCGAGGAGCAACCGGGGGTAGTGATGGCGTTATTCGAGCTTGCGTAAGTGTCCCGCGAGCATGGTCAGGGTGGGTCAGCCAGGCGTCTGGGGCCACCTCTTGGCTGTCTCTCCCCGCTAGATTGAGGGCATGCACCGTGCTGTCGTGGCTTTGCTGTTCGCCGCTGGCGTGGCGAGTGCCGCCCCTGCCCCCAACGGAAAATTGATCTACACAGCCAGTTGCGCCGGGTGTCACGGCCTGAAAGGCGAGGGCGGTACGGGCGGCCTGTCCCCGAACATGAAAGCGACGCAGAAGGCCTCTTTCACGCTGTTCAGGCGGGCCATGCAACAAGGCATCGGGTTTGCCGGCCAGAAATTTCAGCCGGTGATGCCCACCTTCGGGAAGACCGGACTGGCCACCGCTTACGGCAAACGCCCAACCGGAAAAGCGCCCAGCGAGACGGAGTTGAAAGCACTTTACCGGTACATCAGGACGCTGCCTGTCAAGTAACGAGGGACAGCACTTCCCGCAGGTCACCCAGGATGACTTCGGGGTGCTCGTCCTTGGGGGCGTGACCGGTCTGGAGAAAGGCGGTTTTTAACCCCACCTGCTGCGGCCCCCACACGTCGTTTTGTGGCGAGTCGCCCACGAACCACGCTTCTGATACCCACTGCGGAAATATCGCTTGTTTTTTGGCGATATTTCCCGAACAGAGTGAGTGGCAGAAAAGACGCGCTGCGGGAGATGGAGGAGGATGGCGGCGCTTTCCCGCCATGCTCTGGAATTGGACGTAGGGCGTATAAAGACTGCACGCCCAGACGCTGCAAGGCCAGTTCGTAGATGCGCGGGTCAGGCTTGCTGAGCCCCACGGCCTTACTGATCACTACGTCGTCCACCAGCTCGAACAGGTTCAGGCTCTGAAGCACCAACGTCTGCAGTTCCACCCAGCCATTCGTCACGATGCCCGTCTTCACGCCTCGCCCGCGCAATTCACGCAGCACCGCAGGAGCGTAGGGCATCGCCTGCGGCATGACAAAGGCTCGGTCGCTGAAATCGGCCAGCAGCACCTGCGGATCGTGCTTCAGGGAAAATTCCTCCACCAGTTGCGGCATCACACTGCTCTTGCTGCGGTAACCGAAATCGTCCAGTTCCAGAAAACGCGGCGCGTACCCTTCCGGTAAGCCGAAGTGCGCGGTGTGTTCCCCCAGCCAGCGGCGCAGGGTGGCGCTACGGTCATGCAGCGTGCCGTCCAGGTCGAACAGGGCGGCTTTTATGCTTTCTCGCCCGCCTTGATCAGCAGTTCCGCCCACTCCGGCCCGCTGAACTCCTCGGTGCGTTCACGCCCTTGCGCCAGCAGCAACTTTCGCATGGATGCCGCTTCCTCCAGCGACTCCGTTCCCATGTGCTCGGCCAGTTCTTCCAGGTTCATCAGCGGGTCGATCTTCATAGGTTCAGGGTGTCAGGCCGCGAGGGCCAGGGCCAGGGTGAAAGCGTTCATGAATGGTGGCACAGCGTGGGAAAAGTGGGGCGATTTTTTCTTTCCCTCTTTGCCACTGGCTGCTTTCACGCTTCGCCAACCCCCGCGCTCTCGTCGGGGCTCTCGTGGAAGGCAGCTCCCTGGGCGCGAACGTTCTCGTGGATGAGGGTGGTGTTGAGGCTCACGGCGGCGGTGTGTCCGCTGGCGGCGGCGCTGACCACGTACTGCGCCGCGCCGGTCATGTCGCCGGCGGCCCACACGCCGCGCACGGAAGTCATGCCGTTCTCGTTCACGACCACGCGGCTCTTGTCGTTCAGTTCGCAGCCCAGTCCGGCGGGGAGGGTGCTGTTCTGCGTCTGGGTGGGGTTCAGGAAAAGGGCGTCGAAGGTGCAGGCGGCGCGGTTCTCGAAGTGCGCGGTGAGGGTCTGCGTTCCGGTAAACCGCCTGATTTTCGCGTCCACCAGGTCAATGTCCAGTTTGCGCAGGTCGGCGCGTTGCTCGGGCGTCAGTTCGTCCGGGCCGTCCGTGAGCAGGGTCATGTGGTCTGACCAGGCGCGCACGCTGAGGGCCATATGGTGCCCTTCCTGGTGGCTGCCCAGCACCGCCAGCCTGGCCTGCCGGTTAGGCCAGCCGTCGCAGTACGGGCAGTGGTGAACGAGTTTGCCCCAGCGTTCGCGCAGGCCGGGAATACCGGGCAGCACGTCACGCACCCCCGTGGCGAACAGCACGCGGCGGGCGAAGTACCACGCCTGCTCCACCTGAAGGGTGAACCCCCCGGCGGCCGGTTTGATTTCGCGGGCGACCGACGAAATGACTGTCACGTCGTACGGCGCGAGGTCGGCCAGGCCCAGGCGTTTCAGATCCGCGGGGGGCGTACAGTCACGCGTGAACACGCCGTGCGCGGCGACCGCGCGAACGTTGCGGCCCGGCCCACCGTCCAGCAGCAGCACCTTGCGCCGCCCGCCCCCCAGCACCAGCGCGGCACTCAGGCCCGCCGGGCCAGCGCCCACGATCACGGCGTCGAAGTGTGCCATCAGCGCGGCCCCGGACGCACGGTGATGTCCGTCAGTACGGCGTCCCTGGGGGCGTTCAGGGCAAAGGCGATGGTGATGGCGACACTGGCGGCGTCAAGATAGGCGTCCGCGTCGTAACTCTGGCCTTCCTGCTGCCTGACCTTCTGCTGCATGGGCGTGGCGGTGCGGCTGGGGTACACGGTGGTCACGCGCACGCCGTGGGGCGCTTCCTCGGCCCGCAGGGCGTCGGCCAGGGCACGCAAGGCAAACTTGCTGGCGGCGTAACTGCCCCACCCGGCACTGGCGCTCAGGCCCGCCGTGCTGTTCACGAAGACGATACTTCCGCGTTCGGCCCGCACCAGCGGCAGCAGCACACGCGTCAGCTCGGCCGGGGCCACCGTGTTCACCGCCAGCGTGCGCGTCCAGACCTCGTGCGCCTGCCCGGACACCTCCCCCAGTTCCACCATGCCCGCGTTATGCACCACGTTGGTCACGCGGGAAAGAGACTGCGCCGCCTCGGCCAACGACGCCGGCTGCTCCAGGTTCAGCACCAGCGGCAGGGCTTTCAGTTCCCGGCACAGGTCGTCCAGCCGCTGACCGCCCCGGCCCGCCAGAATCAGGTCGTGCGACGGCGCCAGTTCCCGCGCCAGCACGGAACCGATTCCGCCCGCCGCCCCAGTTATCAAAGTCACAGGTCTGCTGCTCACGCCTCAACCCTAGCAATCCCTCCCCTGCGCCGCTTTACCTTCTCCTAAAGGGAGGGCGCAGAAAACCCGCCGGCCCAAAAAGGTGAGGGGTGTTTAAGGGGCCAGTGGTCTGCATGGGCGCTAGACTGCATTTATGATTCCTGTGTCGCCTATTCTTGTTTTAACTGGGAGTCCGCCAGGGGCGTGTTCCCGGCGGATTGTGTTCGGGCCGTGAGTGGCCGCCTGGAGGAACTGGCGGCGGAATTCGGCATGGTGGAGCGGGCGCTGGGCGACCCGGCGGCGCTGGCCGATTCCCGCGAGTACGCCCGCCTGACCCGCCGTCACCGCGAGCTTCTGCCGCTGGTGACGCTGCTGCGCGAGCAGGACAGCCTGAGCGCTGACCTGCCCGGCGCCCGCGAACTGCTGGCCGACCCGGACATGCGCGAGCTGGCCGAGGGTGAAGTGCGAAGTCTCGAGGCCCGCTTGCGTGAAATCGCGGAGGAACTGGAGGTGCTGCTGCTGCCCACCGATCCGGACGACGCGAAGAACGCCATTCTGGAACTGCGTGCCGGGGCAGGCGGGGCGGAGGCGGGGCTGTTCGTCATGGACTTGCTGCGCATGTACACCCGTTACGCCGAAGGCGGAAACCTGAAGATCAACGTTCTGGACGCCAACGAGTCCGATCTGGGCGGCGCAAGCAAGGTGGTGGCGGAGATCACCGGCGAGTTCGCGTACCGGGCCTTCAAGTGGGAGCGGGGCGTTCACCGCGTGCAGCGCGTGCCCGCCACCGAATCGCAGGGGCGCATTCACACCAGCACCGTGACAGTGGCCGTGCTGCCGGAAGTGGAACCGGGTGAATTTCACCTCGACCTGAACGAGGTGAGGTTCGACGTGTTCCGCTCGCAGGGCGCGGGTGGGCAGGGCGTGAACACCACCGACAGTGCCGTGCGGGCCGTTTACCGCCCCGGCACGCCCGACGAGATTATTGTCGTGTGCCAGGATGGCCGGTCACAGATCAAGAACAAGGAAAAGGCCATTCAGGTGCTGACCACGCGCCTGGCCGAGAAGGAACGCGCCGAGCGCGAAGCGAAGGAACGCAGCGACCGCGCCGCGCAGGTGGGCACCGGTGATCGCAGCGAGAAAATCCGCACGTACAACTACCCGCAAAACCGCGTCACGGATCACCGGCTGGAGGGGGACAACAAGAACCATCCCCTCGACAGCGTGATCGAGGGTCACCTCGCGCCCGTCGTGGCCGCCCTGGCGCGTGACGAGAAGGAGCGGCAACTGATCGCCATGTCCGCCGAGGCAGGAGGCCCCCAGCATGGCGCGGCGTGACCTTCTGGTTGCGGCCGGCATCCTGAAAGACCGCTTCGGGCGCGTGTTGCTGGTCGGCAATGACTGGCAGGGCCAGGGGCGCGTGCGGTACACCCTGCCCGGTGGGGTGGTCGAGCACGGCGAAACCCTGCCCGAAGCCCTGTACCGCGAAATCTACGAGGAAACCGGCCTGAAACTCACCGGGATCAAGCACATGGCGTACACCATGCACATCGAGGACGAACGCCGCGGCGAACGCGCCATTGCCGTCGCCTTCGAGGCCACCTGGGAAGGCCTGCTGAATCCCGCCGACCCGGACGGCTTCATTGTCGAGGCCCGCTTCTGCACGGTAGACGAGGCCATCGAGAAACTCGATTCACCCCCCATGCGCGAACCCCTCAACGATTACCTGAGAACAGGCGAGCCCGGCCGCTTCTACGCTTTCAAAGGCTGGGACGGGCGGGGCGGCCTGAGGATTCCAGCGTTGAAGTGAACAGGCCTGGAAAGGCTAAGGCAAATGTCAATTCAACCCTGACAGCCCCTGCGGCGCGTCCATGATGGCGTGAAGCAGGGGCTGAAGCGTCGCTGCGGCCTCCCCTTCTGCCAGGTGCGCGGCGTTGCTGACCAGGTTGGCCACGGCCCACCACGTCAGCAGGCGCGCCAGCAAACGTGCGTCCATGAGGTGACGGTGCGTCTCCCAGGTTTCCAGCAGGTCGTCGGCCGAGGCCCAATCCCCGTTCAGGGATTCTCGCAATTCAGGCGGCAGGGCGTCCAGAATTTCCTCGCGTTTCGTCCAGCACAGCGTGCAGGCGCAGTCGAGGCGCAGGCGCGGGTCGACGTCGGCCCACTGCGCCACGCGGTTCAGGTAGGCAACCGCGCGTAGAAGAATGGCGCCGCTTTCCCCCCGCCCCGCCGGCGCCAGCTCCAGCAATTCCAGCGCCAGCCGGTGCATTTGCCGCTCGACCAGCCCCGCCGGAACAAGCTGCTCGCGGTACTCGTCGATCTCAAGCTGAGCCTGCTGTGCGAGGTCGTCGGTCACCGTTCCTCGCGGCGGCTGCGTCTTCTGCCCTTATCACTGCCGCTGCCGCCTGGGCGGGCGCGGGGAAGGCCGACGCTGGCCTCGATGGGGCCGAAATCCGTGGGTTGAATAAGGCGCCTCAGGCGGTGGGGGCTCTCCTGCTCGACGTACACATAAGCGTTGCCGGGGCGCAGGAAGTACGTGTAGCACGGATGCCCGTCAACCTCAAGGTCGGGCAGGCGCTGAATCAGCGCGCGTCCGCCGGTCAGGTGTGCGGCGGCGCGCTCCTGGCCTTGCAGGGTGCGCAGCCACAGCAGCAGGCTCACCGGGTCGTGGTATTCGTTGGTCAGCGGCTGACTGACCTCGTCGCGGCCCTGGCGCAGGGTCACCAGCCCACTGCGCCGGTCGAAGCTGGTCTCGAAGGTGGGGCGGCCCCGTCCGTCGCCTTCGGTGTACGCCTGACTGGCCAGGGTGCGCGGGTGCATGCGGCTATGTTGCACGCGCCGGATTTCAGGGAGAACGCCGGCAAAGTCCGTTTGCACGCGGGCGCTCAGGACATTGCGCTCAGGGTGCAGTTGCCAGACCTGCTCGCCCGCGAACCTTCCTCCGAGGCTCAGGGTCATGCTGAAGTTCTCCGTGCCGAGCCGCACCGGGGGCAGTTTGACCTCTGGGACAGTTTCCGGCGTCAGTTCAGGTGCTTCCAGAACGATTCACCCGGCCCTTCCCAGGTGGCCCCCAGGGCGTCCGCGACGGTCGCGCCGACATCGGCAAAGGTTTCGCGGTCTCCCAGATCGATTTCGCCCACGCCGGGGCGGTAGGCCAGCAGCAGCCCGTGTTCGCGGGTGTGGTCGGTGCCGTGCCAGGTGGGGTCGTTCCCGTGGTCACTGATAATCAGCAGCAGGCCATCCTGCGGCACGGCGGCCAGGAGGTCGGGCAGCACCCGGTCGAATTCGGCGAGGGAGCCGGCGTACCCGGCGGGATCGCGGCGGTGACCGAATTTCGCGTCGAAATCCACCAGATTGGTGAAGATCAGGCCCGACTCGCCACTTTGCGCGGCCTTCCTCATGCGGGCAACCGTTTTCTGCACACCGTCCAGGTTGTTGTCGGTGTGGATTTCCTCGGTGAAGCCCTGATGCGCGAAGATGTCCGGAATCTTGCCGATGCCCACGACCTGCTGCCCGGTGTCTTTCACGGCGTTCAGGACGGTACGTGGGGGTTCCAGGCTGTAGTCCTTGCGGTGCTCGTTCACGCGCTCGAACGGGAATTCCCCCTTGAACGGGCGGGCAATCACGCGGGCCACGGCGTACTGGCCTTGCAGAATGTCGCGGGCGGCCTGGCACCACTGGTAAAGCTGCTCCAGCGGCACGACGTCCTCGTGCGCGGCGATCTGGAACACGCTGTCCCCACTGGTGTATACGATGGGGTTCCCTGTTTTTACGTGTTCCGGGCCGTAATCCTTGATGACTTCAGTGCCGCTGTACGGTTTGTTGCACAGGTGACCGCGCCCGGTGGCGGCGTCGAATTTCTCCATGACTTCGGGCGGGAACCCGTCGGGGAAAATCTGGAAGGGGTGTTCGAGTTGCACGCCCATGAACTCCCAGTGGCCGGTGCTGGTGTCCTTGCCGGGGCTGACCTCGCGCATGCGCCCGTAGCCGCCCGCCACTCTGGCGGTGCCGCTGATGGTCGTGTCGGACGTGTTCACGCCTTTCAGGCGGCCCAGCCCCAGCCCGGACAGGTTCGGCAGGGGCGTGGGCGACTTCTCCATGATGTGGTTGATGGTGTGCGCCCCGGCGTCGCTGAAATTTGCCGCGTCGGCCAGTTCACCCATCCCCACCGAATCCAGAACCACAATCGTGACAAGCATGCAAGGAGTCTAAGGGCCAGCGGGGCTCAGAAGCTAAGAAGGACGTTTACACTGCCCGTCATGCTGCGCCCTCCCTTTTTCGACCGCGATCCTGTGAAGGTCGCGCGGGAAATTCTGGGCGCCACCCTGGTGCGCCTCACCCCGGATGGCCACCGGCTGACAGGTCGGATCGTGGAGGTTGAAGCCTACGATTGCCCGCGTGACCCGGCCTGCACAGCGGGGCGTTTCCACGCGGCCAGAAGTGCCGAAATGGCCATTGCACCCGGCCACTGGCTTTTCTGGATGGCTCATGGTCACCCGTTGTTGCAGGTGAGTTGCCGTGAGGCGGGGGTGGCCGCCAGTGTGCTGATTCGCGCCCTGGAGCCGCTGGAGGGCCTTCCGCTGATGCTGGAGCACCGCCCGGTGACGCGCGAACGCGACCTGACGAACGGCCCGGCGAAACTGGTATATGCGCTGGGCCTGAACCCGGCCAGCATCGCCCACCGGCCCGTGAACAGCCCGGAACTGCACCTGCTGCTTCCACCCGGCGCGCTGCCTGACGATCAGGTGGCGGTGACGGCCCGCATAGGCATCGCCGAAGGCCGCACGCATCCGTGGCGTTTCGTGCTGAAGGGCAGCCCGTGGGTGTCCCCCGCCGCACCCAGTATGGATCTGGCGCAGCGCGAGAACATTCAGGACTGAGGTTCTCCTCGCTGCTCTAATTGCTGTTCTGTGCGTTCAAGCCAGCGGAAGTTCGATCATGCCGCCGGGCAGGTCGCCCTCGTCTTTGCCCTCCATGCGGGCGGTCACGGCCAGCCCGGTGGGTGTCTGGGCCAGGCCCCCTTCGGCGGTTTCGCGCAGGGCAGCGGGCATCATGCGGCCCACCGACGCCATGGCGCCCAGCACCTCGTCGGGCGGAATGAAGCTCTCCAGTTGCGCCAGGGCCAGTTGCGCCGCACTTACCGCGTGAACGGCAAAAAAAGCGTTGCGACTGACACACGGCACTTCCACGTACCCGCCCACCGGGTCGCACACCAGCCCGATGGTGTTCATCAGGGCCAGGCTGGCGGCGTGAACGGCGGCGCGGGGCGTGCCGCCCAGCAGCTCCACGATGGCGGCGGCGGCCATGGCGGCACTGGAACCGATCTCGGCCTGGCAGCCGCCCGCCGCGCCGGAAATGAACATGCGCTTGCTGATGGCCTTGCCCACCCCGGCGGCCAGGATCATGGGGGCGACCAGCCGCTCGTCGGGGAGGCCCAGGTGGTCGGCCACGCCGATGAGGGCGCCGGGAATGGTGCCCGCGCTGCCGGCGGTGGGTGCGGCGACGATGCGGCCCATGCGGGCGTTCTCCTCGTTCACGGCCATGGCGTAGGCCTGCACACGCCTGAGCAGGGGCGATTGCAGGGCGTCGGTAGCCTCCCACAGACCCTTGGCATTCCAGCCAACCATCCCGGTGATGCTCTTGGCGTCGCTTTGCAGGCCACGTTGGATGCTGGCGCGCATTTCGCCGATGCGGCGCAGCATCTCGGCGCGGATGTCCTGCGGGTCAAGGCCGGTTTCCTGACAGTCGCGCTCCAGCACCCAGGCGCTGGCGGGCGCGGGGGCATTCATCAGTTCTTCAAGGGTCACGGCTGGGCGTCCTGTGGCATGGTTTATGGGCGAGTGTACTCCGGGTCGCCCAGAAGTTCAGACACTCAGGCACCATTGCGTCCCCCCGGGCCGGACATGCCAGAGTGTGAGGCCGGGGTCAAGTGCCTCACAGCCCTGCCCCACGACTCTTGACTATCCTGAAGGCATGAGTGGCCCACTCACCTTCCTGGTCGCCAGCCCCCACCTGCGCGGCAGCCTCTTCGAGGGCACCGTCATCCTGCTGCTGGAACACGACCAGCAGGGCGCCATGGGCCTGATCGTGAATGCCCGCACCAACCAGACGGTTCCGCATTTCCTGCCCGACCTGACCCCGCACCAGGAGCCCGTGTGGCTGGGCGGCCCGGTCGACCCCACCCTGGGCTGGTGCCTGTACCCCACACCTGTGGGGCTGCGGGGCGAAATTCACCTGGTGGACGGCCTGAACGTCAGTAGCAGCATGGAAGTCCTTCAGGCCGTGGTGGACGGCGGCCAGCCGTACATGCTGGTACTTGGTTACGCCGGCTGGTCTGCCGGACAACTCACCGAGGAAGCGCGCGAAGGCACCTGGGTGTGGGTCGAACAGGACACCCCCAGCCTCCTGTGGGACGTGCCCGCCGAGGAACGCTGGCAGGAGGCCCTGAACCGCCTGGGCGTGAACGCCAGCACCATCGTGCGCGGCGGCGCCCAGGCGTAAAGCTCCTGGGTACGGCACTAGGAGTGGTTCTCTGTCCAGAGATTCAACCAGCTAAACGCCAAACGACGCCCACCCAGGCCCACAGGGCTTGCACCACTGAAAAGCCCGTGCTACTATCCCTCTCGCGCCGGAAACGGCCAGCCACGCTCTAATGCGCAGTAGCTCAGTGGCAGAGCAGCCGACTGTTAATCGGCCGGTCGTTGGTTCGACCCCAACCTGCGCAGCCAAGAGAAAAGCCCCCGCTCAGGCGGGGGTTTTGCATGACAGGGCTTATCGGCGGTTCTGGTACTTGTCGAGGTGCAACCAGGGCATCAGGAAGTAAGGGTCATTGGACTGACCGAGCATCGCTCCAGCCGCATTGGCTGCCGTCCAGGTGTAACGGGTGGCGGTCGGCGCACTGACCTGGAAGGTCGAGTTCTTCAGGTCATCATTGAGAGTAAAGGTGACCAGGTTCCAGCCAAGTTTCAGAGCAAAGACCTGATTTGTGAAGGAACCGAAGGTGAAGCAGTTGGTACCGCTGACAGTCACTGACTGCGTTTTGTTGGAGTACCACCAGAATTTGAAAGTTGTGGAAGTGCCATTGTCCTTTTGCACGGTCAACTCCTGCCTGGTATCGGTCTGGAGCAGGTTGATGGGAATAATCTTCAAATCTGTTGGAGCAGCGGTAACCGGAACCTCACATACGAACAGATCATTGAAGCGAATAGGGTCATCCATATATTCTTTGTTGACAGCAGCGACCGAGGGAAGTTGCTGATTAAACTGGCCGTTGTTCACCTGGGCGATCAGGTCATCCTGGGGTTTTTCGACTTCCTGGGGCAGCGGCTTGACCTGTGTGGCGGTCACACCACTCAGTTGCCCGCACAACACGCCTGGCTGCTCTCCAGCTGGCCGGGCAGGAAGGGCGCAGACTTCTTTGGCGGCATTCAGGTCGGGGGTAGGAGTAGGCACTGAGGGGCCTCCACAGGCAGTCAGGGCGAGGGCAGCGGTCAGAAAAAGACCCAGTTTGACCGGGGTTAGATTTTGCATGGGTTCACTATGCAAATTCTGACGACTTACCGGATGGCAAGCCTGTTCAGGGCCTCAGCGTGTTTTTCTCATGTTGCGTCAGTTCAGGTCGTCGGCGCTGAGGCTGGGGGCACTGGTCAGGGCGCTCAGGGCCAGGCTCAGACCGGTATCTTCGCCGCGGGTGAGGCGGCGCGTGTCGTCTTCCGTGAAGGCCCGCAGTGGGTTCGGCGTAATGCGCGTAGGGTAAGGGGTACCGTCGGGTTTCACATAATTGGTGATGGTCAGTTGCAGGGCGGCGCTGTTCAGGAGTTCAAAAACGCGGGTGGCGGTGTTGCCGACGCCGGCGGTTTCCTCACCGATCACGGGGCCGCGCTTGCGGTACTGCACTTCAAAGGCGAAGAATTCACTGCATGAGGCGCTGTTGCGGTCAACCAGAACGGCGACGGGACCAGTCCACAGGGCGGCGTTGCGGATGCTGCTGGGGGGACGGGTATCTTCGAGGCGCACGCCGCCCCGGACACGCGTGCGCAGGTCGCCGTCGCTGGTGCGGGCGATGCGGGTGAAGGTGGGCACGAAAGCGCTGACGGCGCTGTCACATTCGGTGAGGCTGCCGCCGGTGTCGCCGCGCAGATCGATGACCAGGCCCTTGGCATTGTGCGCCTGGGCTTCATGCACGAGGTCGTGCACGCGCTGGCCGACGCCCCCGCCGGCCAGGAAGGTGGGGATGCGCAGCACGCCGATCTGGTTGCCTGGCCCGGTATAGGTGAGGCGCGGCAGGTCGCGGGTGCTGCTGGCTTTGGGGGTCAGGGTGATGTCGAGGCGCTGGCCCTGCCGATCGATGCCGAGGCGGATGGTGCGTCCGTCCAGGCGGGCCTGGCGCAGCACCTCGTACCGGTAGGGCTGGCTGTCCAGGGTCTGGATCAGGTCGCCCCGGCGCAGGCCGGCGGCTTCGGCGGCACTTTCGGGAATAACTTCCAGCACCACGCGGTTTTGCCCGTCGAGTTCGGCAAGTTTCACGCCGAATTGCCGACGTTCCCCGCCGGTGGCGGTGGTCAGGAAGTCCTCGAAGTCCTCGGGGGTCTGGAAGAAACTGTGTTCGTCGCCCAGGGCGCTGATCTGCGCCTGAATGACCGGGTAGGCCTTCTCGGCGGGGCAGGTGGTCTTAATGGCCGCGCAGACATTGTCCAGGCGGGTCTGGTACTCGCTGGCCAGCGCGCTGCGGTCGACGGTGCTGAGGCCACCGTAATTCTGCTGCACGATCTGGTTGACCTGGTCGAACAGTTGCTGTGCGGGCGAAGTCAGGGGCTGCGCGTGGGTGGCGGGCAACAGCAGCAGGGCCGCGCTGGCCAGCGTGGTGCTCAGCCAGCCCGTGAGAGGCCTGCGGTTCTTTCGCGAAACGGCGACCGGGTTCATGGGTATCCATCATTGTGCCCGCCCGAGATGGGAAATGGATGGGTCGAGAAAGCCACAGAACTTACATTGCTGCGCCTCTCCAATGGAGGTATTCGTCAAGGTTTTTGGCGCCGTGAACAGGCTTTACTCCTGGGAAACCGGAACGGAGGAGCGGTCGTATGGTTCGGGTTCAGGGGACAGGGCCGGTGGGGCGCCGGGGGTAAGCGCCTGGCTGGCCACGGTACAGTTGCGGCCCCGTTGTTTGGCGGCGTACATGTTCTGATCGACCTGCTGGAAACACGCGTCGGGCGACTCGAAATTGGCCCGCGCGATGCCCACCGAGACGGTGACGCCCGCGCCGCCCAGTTCACTGAAGTGCAGGGCGCCGACTTTCTTCCGGATGCGTTCGCCCAGCGTCCACGGGTCGGCCTGAGCAGCGTTGCGGAAAATGGCGGCGAACTCTTCCCCACCGTGACGGTAAGCGCGGTCATGGCGGCGCAGGCAACTGGCGATGGCCTCGGCCACACCCTTGAGCACCTCGTCGCCCACCTGGTGGCCGTAGCGGTCGTTGACCACCTTGAAGTGGTCGATGTCGATGAGACACAGCACGTCGTCTGGCGCGAGCTGATATAAGTCCAGATCGAACTGCCGGCGGTTGGGCAGCGTAGAAAGCACGTCCTGGTGCGCCTGTTCCTCGTACAGCCTGAACAGATGCAGTAGCCGGTAGCGGTTGTGCAGCATCATCGCGGCGATGACGTAAGCCAGCGCACAGAGCGCCAGCAGGGGCAGGTACACGGTCCGGTACAGGGTCAGGTCTTGGCTGTGCAGGGGCAGCAGCAGGGCATTGGGCACCAGGGCCAGCAGCACCTTGCGCAGGGGCACCTGATAGGTCAGGGCCTGTTAGCGCACCTCGGGCTGCTGGCGCAACCACTGTCCCACCAGGGCCACGCTGATCAGGCTGATGGTTCCAGTCATGACGCCTGGCCCCCCCAGCGCGACGCGGTACATGATGGCGGGCAGCAGGCCGGCCACCAGCCACTCAGGCGAGAACCGTAGGGCCATCAGCACCACCGGCACGGCCCTCAAATCGACGAAGACCCCCTCGGAAAGGGTGATAGGAAAGTTCATCAACAGAATCGGTGCGAGGCTCAGCAGCAGCCAGTGGGCATCCAGCTTCTGTTGCCGCAGGAACTGCCTGGGGTGGACGTAAGTGAGGCTCAGGCCGTACATCAGCGCGATCAAGAGAGAAAGGTTGAGCACAATGACTTTGACCACACGGCTCCTCTGTCGTACCGGCCTGGCCGGCCCACTCGGTTCACGGTCAACTGAGATCTTTCACCTTAAGCGGCATCACGCTTTTCCTCGTCCAATACGGCTAAAATCTGCTGTCTTTCCACTTCAATCTCGACCAGGCGAACCCAGCCAAGCAATCTGTGTTTGACCTGTTGTGCCAGTTTCCCCCAGTCAGGCGCCGAATATTCGGCGCCTGACGTGAGTTCATCCAGAAATTCCAGATGGCACAACAGAAACGCTGCGAAGCTCAAACACAAGAATCGCAGCACGCCTTGTTTCGTCTTCTGGCCAAATTTTCCCAGCGCAAACCGACTCTTCAGTGTTTTGAACAGGGCCTCGATCTTCCAGCGGCGTCGCCCAAACTGCCTGACGACCTGCGGAACTCTTGGACGGTTCGTGACCACGAACCGTTGCTCCCGTTCGCCGTTTTGTTTACTGACCTCGGGTGCTAGCTATTCGTGCCGCGTCACATTTGGCGCTGATCGAAAAAACTCCGTGCAGGGCAGGGTTTTTCTACGAGCCTCAGCATTTCATATAACGTACCACGACTTCGTCAATTAGTTATTTAGCAAACAGTAGGCTTTAAATACGTCAATAGAAGAATCTGTCCAATACTTCATCTCTAGAAAAGCCGTGTGGGACACATCCCGATATGCAGTATCCCCTAGCACCCGAGGTTACTGGCGGGAAGCCAGATCCAATACACCCAGAGTACCAACTCCGGCAGACCTTTCAGATGAACTTGACGCTGCTGACTCGTGATCTCGTGGAGGGCTTGGCCCTCCACCGTCTGGCGGTTCTTTCGCATGCCCACACTGAACGGCATTCCAAGCTGGGTCAGTCCCTTCAATAACGCCACGCTGCTGAATCCGGAATCCGCAAGAAAATGGAGCTGCCTCGTGCGATTTCTGATCTCTTGCGGAAGTTGCTGCACCAGTTTCAACGCCAGGTCATTCGGGCTGGGCTGTCCTTTGCCGCGCCAGATGCGAAAACTCCAGGGCAATCGAAGCTCACCGCAGCACACGTAGAGCACGACCAGATGAAGGCCCCGAACACGGTTCAGGGTGTGAATCCACCCCTCCAGGTCAGCAAATTCGCCCTCTTTAGCGATAGACGTCGTATCCACAATAAGCTCGATCACCGGTGGACGCCCACGGCGTCCACGCAAAGAGGCCTGCAACGCGCGGAGAGCGTGGTTTCGCATGGCACGGATCAACCCCCTGGTGCTCCACTGCTGATGATTCAGGAAGCGGCTGATCGCTCCAGGGGACTTGCAGCCGACATGATCAAAACGCGTCAGACCCAGCGCAGCCAGAAAGCAGGACAGCACCACGGCCAGCGTGTCTTGATGTTGTCGGCGCTGACATGCCGTGAGCATGTCAGCATAGAGACATCCAGCGCGGTCAATCTTTTTCGTCACAACCTCAACATGAGGGAAAAAGACGTGCTGGACAAGTTCTTTGAAAACTGAAAGATCTCAGTCAATGTAAGCGCGGGAATCTGGCAGAAGGCTGACAGCCCTGCCCGTGAACGCCCGGCCCCTGACGCCACAGACAGCAGCAGGCGGACACGACAGCGGTTCCGTGGTCATTTTCTCACCTAAAGCAGCCCCACACGCTTTCGGGGAACTTTTTCGGAAGCTCCTGGAACGTCCAGTCAATGGGCGCATCTTTACGGTAAAAACAGAGGGAACAAAGAAGGTAGACCAACGATCTTAAGCTATTTTCAGAATTTCACCAGCGAAGATCGCCATAGACTTTTAATTCCGCTGCAAATGTAATTAAAGTTTCAAATTTTTAAGCTATAGTCTGAATCACTAAAATCTTACGACTCGTAGGCCACTTCTGCGAAGTCCTCAACAAGGAAAAGTGTTGCAGCAAAAAACGCCCACCCGCACACGGTTACCCTGTCTTTTCCTCAGAAGAAAAACCGGTGTTTGGGGCTAAAATTCAGCAGTTTTAAGCTTGACGTTTGTCAGGACGGTGTGCGACGCCCGGCTTACGCTGAATGACGTCATGCAAGTCACTCCCCTTGAAGCGCCCCAACCTGCCGTGACCGTGAATGTCCAACTTCGCGGTCTAGAAGCCACGGTGGTCAGTGACCCCCAGACGGCCCGCACCCAGCTGCTGTCGCTGCTCGAATACACCCGTGAAAAAGGCGACAGGGCCAACGAGGCTTACACCCTGTGTCTGCTGGGTGCCTGTGCCTTTTTTCAGGGCAATTACCCGGAAACCATGCTGTTCGCCAATTACTCACTGGCCATCAGCAAGAAAGAAGAATTGCGTTCGCTGGAAGCCCGTAACCTCAACGCCCTGGGGCTGGCTGCCGCCCAGACCAGCAAGTACGCCGAGGCCCTGGAGTTCTATATGGCCAGCCTGCAACTGGTGCACGACATCGGTGACGCCAATGGCCTCTGCCGCGTGCTGAGCAACATGGCGTCCCTGAACAGTGAACTGGAAGACCACGAGAAAGCTCTGGAACTCTATCAGCAGGCCGGAGAAGCCGCCGATCAGGTGAACAACGTCTTCTATATCGCGGACGCCAAACGCGGCACCATCGAGGAACTGCGTCAACTTGACCGCAGTGACGAGGCCGTGCCGCTGATCCCCGAGGTGCTGGAACTGGCCGAGCTTTACGGCATGAAACGCGTCCTGGTCAACCTGCGCCACAGCCAGGCCATGATTCTGCTCGAGGAGCGGCAACTGGTGCCGGCCCTGGAAGCCGCCCACGCCGGATTCAAGGCTGCGCAGGAAGCCAACGATTACGAGGGCCTGAGCCTGATGCGCTGGATGTTGGGCGAGTGTTACTTCAACATGGCCGACTATTCTCAGGCGTACACCGAGTACAGCAAAAGTGAACGGCTGGCGCAGGCCATCAACAACCCCGTCATCGAGTCCTACAACAAACGCAGCCTCTCCAAACTTTTCGAAGTCCAGGGTGAACTGCAACTGTCGCTCAATTACCTGCGGGCCTACCTGGAGATAGAACACACCCTGCGCGAACGCGGCATGGCCCGGCGCACGCAACTGCTGTCCCACCAGGTTCGCGCCGAACTGACCCGGCGTGAAAAGGAACTGGAACGCCAGCAGAACCTGGAACTGGCCGCCACCCACGCCCTGCTCGAAGAAACCCAGTCGGAGCTGAGGTACAAGGCCACCCACGACAGCCTGACCGGCACGGTCAACCGCATGCACTTCTGGAGCAAGGCCGAGCACTTCCTGGACTCGCTGCCGAGCGGCGGCCACGCTGGGCTGATTCTGGCCGACCTGGACGACCTGAAAGACATCAACGACACCTACGGCACGGTGGCCGGCGATCAACTGCTGCTGGAAGTGGCCCACCGCCTGACCCAGACCGTGTCGGAAAATGACCTGGTCAGCCGCCTGAGCGGCGACGAGTTCATGATCCTGCTGACCAGCATGCCCGACCCCGACGCGGTGGAACTGGTCGCCGAGAAAATCAGGAACGCCATGCGTGCGCCCTTCCATTACGACAACCAGGCCATCTCCTTCAGCATGGCGCTGGGGTGCGTCAGTACGCCCAGCGACGGCACTGGCCTTCCCACCCTGCACGAGAAGGCTGAACTGGCCATCTACCGCGCCAAGGCACGCGGCACCAGCCAGATTGTGCGTTTCCGTCCAGAAATGAGCGCCCAGGAGCAGGAGCGCCGCCGCCTGAAAATGGAGCTGCCCGGCGCCCTGAAGGCCGGACAACTGCAACTGCATTACCAGGGGCAGTACAAACTGCCGGAACAGACCCTGAGCGGCTTCGAGGCCCTACTGCGCTGGCTGCACCCGCAACTGGGTTTCATTTCCCCGCTGACCTTCATTGGCCTGGCCGAAGAAAGCGGCCTGATCCTTGACCTGGGCCGCTGGGTCATCAACGAGGCGTGCCGCCAGGCCCGCGAGTGGAACCTGGACGAGCGCGACCTGACCATTTCCGTGAACGTCTCCTCGCAGCAGTTCGAGCACGAGGACTTCGTGCAGAACGTGCGCCAGGCGCTGGCCCAGCATGATTTGCCGGCCCGCTGCCTGGTCGTGGAAGTCACGGAAACCATGATTCACCGCGACCTCAGCCTGGCGCAGGCCACCATCCTGGAATTGCAGCACCTGGGTGTGCGGGTGGCCATGGACGACTTCGGCACCGGCTACAGCAGCCTCAGCATGCTGCGCCAGCTGCCTTTCCAGCAACTGAAGATCGACCGCACCTTCCTGCAAGACCTGACCACCGCGGCCGACGCCAAACAATTTACGCAGGCGTCCCAGTTCATGAAAGCCATTCTGGAACTGGCCCGCAGCGTCGACATTCTGGTGGTCGCCGAGGGGGTGGAATGCAGCGAGCAACTGGAACTGCTGAGCGCCATGGGCTGCGATGAAGCACAGGGCTTCCTGCTGGGCTGCCCCCTGCCCGCCGACCAGGTCAGCCTGCCAACCCTGCAAACAACAAGAGCAGCAGGATAAGGGAATAACTCAGGGGAAGCGCTGGAAATCCGTTGCGGTTTCCAGCGCCTCCTTTTAGACAGACCGACTCAGGCAGGGCCAGTTCTGGGAACCAAGAAAGAAAACCCCCGCCGAAGCAGGGGCTTTCTTGGTTCCCTTTCAAGGGAAGCTGTAACCCCGAGGGGTTAGACCAGTTCGATGATGGCCATGGTCACGCCGTCACCCCGGCGCGTGCCGACGCGCAGGATGCGGGTGTACCCACCGGGACGCTCGGCGTAGCGGGGGGCGACTTCGTCCATGACTTTGCGCAGAACGTCGTTGTCGTGGACGTCCTGGGCGACGAGGCGGCGGGCATGCAGGTCGCCGCCCTTGGCGGTGGTGATCAGTTTCTCAACGAAAGGGCGCAGCTCCTTGGCTTTCGTGAGGGTCGTCTGGATGCGGCCCTCGCGCAGCAGGGCGGTCGCCTGGGCGCGGGCCAGGGCGGTGCGGGCACTGCTGTTGCGGTTGAGCTTGCGTCCGGCTTTACCGTGGCGCATGGTGTGTCTCCTTGATCTTCAGTGACGGCTTAGTCGCGCAGAGCGAGGCCGAACTGGGCGAGTTGCTGTTTGATTTCGTCCAGGCTGCGTTCGCCGATACCGGGAACCTTCTTGAGGTCGCGGTCGGACAGGGCGCACAGGGCGTCCACGCTGTCGATGCCTTCCTCTTTCAGGGAATGCAGGACGCGGGTGGTGAGACCCAGGCCTTCCAGAGTGACGCGGGGGCTTTCCAGGTCACTGGGGAACGGCTGGGGGTTGATGCTCAGCTCGGGCTGGCGCGGCAGGTCGTAGGGGTTGGGATTGACGCCCATGCTGCCCATATTGCCCAGTCCGCTGCGCTCGGGGGCGCTGAGCGCCGCGGGGGTGTACACCGCCTGCGGCATGTCCATCACGGCGGGCGGCAGGGTTTCCACGTTCCCGAACACGTTCAGTTCGCTGCGCAGGATTTCCACGGCCTTGTCCAGGGTGTCCTGCGGGCCGACGCTGCCGTCCGTCCAGACGCGCAGGATCAGGCGATCCAGGTCGGTCTGCTGGCCCACGCGGGTGTTCTCGACGTGGTAGGCGACGCGCCTGACCGGGCTGAACACCGCGTCCACCGGAATGCTGTTGATGCGGTCTTTGGTGGCGTGCTTGTCGGCGGGGACGTACCCTTCGCCTTCTTCGATGCGCACTTCCATGACGAGTTTCCCGTCCTCAGCGAGGTTGGCGATCACGAGGTCGGGGTTGACGATCTCGGCGTCGCTGGGCACCTCGAAGGCGCTGGCCTTCACTTCGCCTTCGCCCTGAGCACGCAGCGTCAGGGTTTTGGGACCGGGGGCGTGGAATTTCACGACCAGTTCCTTGAGGTTCAGGATCAGACGGATGACGTCTTCCTTGACGCCAGGAATGGTGGAGAACTCGTGCAGGACGTCCTCAATGTACACGCTGGTGACTGCCGTGCCGGGGATGGAGGACATCAGGATGCGCCGGATGGGGTTCCCGATGGTGACGCCGTAACCGCGCGTGAGGGGTTCGAGGACGAATTCGCCGTAGTTGCCGTCCACGCGGGCTTTGAGTTGAGGGCGCTTTTGATCCACTGGGGCCTCCGTATTTAGCGCGAGTAGTACTCGATGATGAAGTTCTCGTTGATGGGCAGGGCCAGGTCTTCACGCGCGGGGAGGCGGGCGAAGGTGCCCTTGAAGTTGTCGGCGTCCATTTCCACCCAGGGGCTGACGCGGCGGCGCTTTTGCGCTTCCATGTTTTCCTGAATGAAGCCCATGCTGCGGCTGCCTTCGCCGACGCTGATCTCGTCGCCGATTTTCACACGGTAGCTGGGGATGTCGACTTTCTTGCCGTTCACGAAAATATGCCCGTGACCGACAAACTGGCGGGCCTGGCGGCGGGTGCTGGCAAAGCCCATGCGGAACACGACGTTGTCCAGGCGGCGCTCCAGCAGTTGCAGGAACACGGTGCCGGTCACGCCGGGGACGTTCGAAGCTTCTTCGAACAGGTTGCGGAACTGTTTCTCACCCATGCCGTACAGGCGGGCGAGTTTCTGTTTTTCACGCAGTCGCACCGAGTAGTCGCTGGGGCGGCCTTTGCGGCGCTGGCCGTGCTGGCCGGGGCCGTAGGGGCGCTTGTCCAGGTACTTCTGGACTTTCTCGGTTTCCGCGAGGTTGATGCCTTCGCGGCGGCTTTGTTTGGTGATAGAACCACGGAAACGACCCATTCAATTTCTCCTTGTATCAGTGAACTGTCATGTTCTGAACAGCTTCACTGGGTCTGCGGCCCTCTGGTGCCCAGCTTCTCGCGTGTGGTGACGCTTCAGCAGCAGTGCCCTAAATGACAGGGAACGCCTTATGCAGCGAAGCTGGGGCAGGTGGGCACGCGCAGTCCGCTCAGGCGCGGAATTTCTTCTTGGGGCGGCAGCCGTTGTGGGGCACGGGGCTGTCGTCCATGATGCTCTTGACTTCGATGCCGGAAGCCTGGATGGCGCGGATGGCCTGTTCACGGCCGGAGCCGCTGCCACGCACGATCACGTCCACGGCGTTCATGCCGAAGCTGGTCTGGGCTTTTTTCACGGCGTCAGCGGCGGCCAGCTGGGCGGCGTAGGGCGTGCCCTTCTTGCTGCCCTTGTAGCCGATGGTGCCGCCCGACGACCAGGCGACAGAGTTGCCGTCGGCGTCGGTGATGGTGACGATGGTGTTGTTGTAGCTCGCGTGAACGTAAGCCCGTCCAGCGCTGATGTTGCGGCGGGCGCGACGCGGAGCTTTGCCTTTGGTTGCTTTGGCCATGGCTTACTTCCTCGCTGCCTTTTTCTTCCCGGCAACGGTCTTTTTCGGGCCTTTGCGGGTGCGGGCGTTGGTCTTGGTGCGCTGGCCGCGCACGGGCAGGCCACGGCGGTGACGCAGACCACGGTACGCGCCGATGTCCATCAGACGCTTGATGTTCTGGCCGATTTCGCTTTTCAGGTCACCTTCGACCTTGTAGGTCTTCTCGATGGCCTCGCGCAGCGCCGACTGCTCGGTTTCGGACAGGTTCTTGACGCGGGTATCGGGGCTGATGCCGGTGCGGGCAAGGACTTCCTTGCTGCGGGTCAGGCCGATCCCAAAAATGTAGGTGAGCGCAATCTCGATGCGCTTTTCGCGGGGAAGGTCAACGCCTGCAATACGCGCCATACTTAACCCTGCCTCTGTTTGTGCTTGACGTTGGTGCAAATGACCAGCACGCGCCCATGGCGGCGGATCACTTTGCAGTTGTCGCACATCTTCTTGACACTGCTGCGAACTTTCATGATGCCTCCTCGCGCCGCCTCACCAATCGTGGTGATAAGTGGCAGCGCTCGACCCCCCAGTACCTGTCTGGCTGGTGGGGAATCTGTTGGTAACTGTCTAAGACCCTTTAGCGGCGGTAGACGATGCGCCCACGAGTGGTGTCGTAGGGGCTGATTTCCAGAACCACGCGGTCACCAGGCAGGATGCGGATGTAGTGAATACGCATTTTTCCGCTGATGTAAGCGAGGATGTCGTGTCCCGTGTCCAGCTTCACGCGAAACGTGGTGTTCGGCAATGCCTCTTCCACGACGCCTTCCGCGCGTACGGTGTCTTCGTCCTTCTTGGGCTTTTTTTCCCGCTGTTCCGGCATCTTTCGTCTTGCCACGCAACCTCCGGGCCTTTACAGGCCAAATGTCAGAGTACAACAGGGCGGGACAGGCCAGCAAGCTCAAGGAAAGGCAAAGAGATTGTGTCCAGAATAGGCGGACTTAAAGGCCACTTCTGCGCTGACGAACTCAATTTCAGAATAATTCATACTGCGGCATGGATTTACTGGATCGCTTGCTGGGCCACGACGCCTGGACAACGGCTGCGCTGCTCGAACGCGCCCGGACACTCTCTGACGCGCAGCTCGATCAGGACATCAACGTCGGTCACCGCACTGTTCGGCTTACCTTGGAACACATTATCGACAATATGGAAACGTGGACAGACCTGATGAACGGCGTTCCACAGCGTACGTTGCTCGCGCCGCCCGAGCAGTGGCGCACGCTGGACGGCCTGCATGAACGCCTGAGAACCGTCACGCCTCAACTCGCTCAGCTGGCCCGCCGCATTCGGCAGGAAAACGCCTGGGATGACCTCTGGACGGATTATCTAGACGACCCGCCCCAGCAGAAAACCTACGGTGGTGCGCTGGCCCACCTCATCACGCACTCGATGCATCACCGTGCCCAGCTGATTCATATGCTGAGGCACCTGAACGCGCCAGACGTCCCGGAAGGAGACGTGCTGAGCTGGGAAACTGAACACTCAAAGGGTCAATCGGTGCCGGGCTGAGCGATATTCAGGGCGCGGAACTGGGGGCGCTTCTTGTTGAAGTGCTGCCGCATGCGCCCGATGATGCCGCTGACCTCGCGCACGCCCTCCACGACGAACGGCCCCTTGTTCAGCATGATGACCTCGGCGCGCACGCCGTTGGCCGCGTCGGTGAACTCGCCGCGTTTGGCCTCGCCTTTTTTGACGAGCCCTTCGAGCACCTGCGTGGCCCACACCACCGGCAGGTGCGCGGCCTCGGCCAGCCACAGCATTTCCTCCTGAATTTCAGTGAGGCGGGCAAAGCCCAACTCTACGGCCAGGTCCCCACGGGCGATCATCACGCCGCAGGGACGCGTGCCGGCGACCTTCACCATCAGGTCGGCCAGGTTCTGCACCGCCAGTTTCGTCTCGATCTTCAGCACGATGCCCAGCCCGGCGGGCGCATCCAGGGCCTCTAATTCGTCCAGCAGCGCCTGCACGTCGCCCAGCGTCTGCACGAAGGAGTACCCCAGCATATTGGCGTGCTTTACTGCGAAATGCACGTCCTGGCGGTCTTTGTCGGTCAGGGCGGGCAGGTTCAGGGTGGTGTCCGGGAAATTGATGCCCTTCTCGGCCTTGAGTTTCGCGCCTTTGGGCGGGGCGTGCGTCACGCGCAACGTCAGCACGCCGCCTTCGGCCCGCTCGATGAGGGTACCGATCTTGCCGTCGTCGAACCATACGCTCTGGCCCACCTGCGCCTGCCTGACCGCTTCGGGCAGGGTGCAGGTCACGCCCGGCAAGTCGTCCGGCAGCGAGGCCTCATCGGTGGCCAGGATCAGCTGCTCACCGGTGCTCAGACGGTCTTGTTTCTTCGGCCAGCGCGGCTGACCCGTGCGCACCTTGGGGCCGGCCAGGTCCATCAGGACGCGGCAGCTTTTTCCGGTGGCCTCGCAGGCGGCGTTCAGGTGCAAGAGCATCCGGCCCCAGGCGGCCTCGTCGTCGTGCGCGAGGTTGATACGGGCCACGGTCATGCCCGCCTCCAGCAGGTCGCGGATCAGCACCGGGTCGTCCGCCGCCTCCGAGGGGAACGTCACCATGATGCCCGGCGTCGGCCCCTCCCCGAACAGGTCGCGGGTATGCACGCCCAGCCGCGCATCGAGCAGAGCAAACGCCCCCCGGTCGGGCAGACGGGCCTCGCCGGCCAGCGCCGCCAGCGTGCCCTGCACCGCCTCCAGATTCGGCAGCACGTAGGCCTCGCAGCGGCCCAGGCTGGACGCGCCCCAGGTGATCAGTTCGGACTGCACGTCCCGGATGTCATGGCAGCGCAGGGCCAGGTAAGCCGCCAGGTTCCCGGCGCTGGGCAGGTACGAGGCTCGCGTGATCCAGGGCCGCCAGCGTTCCAGCCGCCGCGCGGCGTCCCCCCGCACAGCGTCGTCGAGGTCAGCCACCTGCTGCCGGAATAAGTTCAGGGAAGCGAGCGTCGAATCTTCCTGCATCACGGTCATGGGCTCAGGGTGCCGCACGAACGTAAAGGCAATGTCTGCCGTTTGTCAGGGAATGACGTCAGCGAGTGAAAAGTTGACCGCAGGACACCCATTCGCGCTGCCCCTCGCGCTCCTGAATTCGGCCCAGCCCCCCGAAAGGAATGTGCGGCGCGGCCAGCACCCAGTTTTGCTCCAGCGCCTGCGCGAGGATTTCCCGGCGGGTTTGCGCGGCCTGCTCGGCGTGCTCATCCCACACGCTCGACCATTCGGGGCGCGCGACCTGCGCGGCAAAATGCCAGGTGTCGCCCAGAATAAGGGCCGTGTCCCCACCGTCCTGAACACGCAGACTGCTGGCTCCCGCCCGGTGGCCCGGCGTGGGGATAAGCGTGAGTCCTGACAGGAATTCGGTGTTGTCGTCCAGCACTTCCAGCTTTTCACTGTCCAGCAGGGGAGCGAGGCAAGCGTGGAAGAGGGCCGCGCGTTTTTCGTCTTCCCGAAATGCCTGAAGCTCCTGCGCCGACATGACGTAACGGGCGTTCGGAAAGCGTATCTGCCCCTGCGCGTTCAGGGTGCCGCCCACATGGTCGGCGTCCCGGTGGGTCAGGAACACCACGTTCACGTCCTCCGGCTGAAGGCCCAGCGCGGCGAGCCCCCACTCCAGCACATTGCCCATTCTGTTCACGGCATCGCCCGTGTCCACCAGAATTACCTGTCCGGTACGGCGCAGAACGAACACCTGCAAGGTGAAGAGCAGCGCCTGCGCAGCCGAGAAAAATCGCGGTTGACGCGCCGCGACAGCAGCCAGTTGTTCACCCTGCACGCCCTTCAGGAACTCTGGCGCGGGCAGTTCCCGTACATCCCATACCTGAATGGCCGACAGCTGAAACGCCCCCACCTGAACCTGATGAATCATCGAATCAAGTTAAGCACGCGCAGTTCTGGCCGCACCGCTTTTTTCTCTCCTGCGGTCAACACTGTCCCGGAGAGCCGTTCAGGGGCTGGGCTTTCAGTACCCCTGATGTCCGCGCGCCCGAACCTGCTGCACCAGTTCCTGAATGGCTGGCGGCCAGCAGGGATAACGGAAAGCAAACCCCGCGTCCAGCAACCGCCCGGGAACCACCCAGCGGCTTTTCAGCAGCAGTTCCGCTTCGGATTGCATGACCAGCGCGCCCAGCCCAAGCAGCGTGGCGCTGGCCGGCACGCCCAGCGGAACCCGCCAGGCCTCCCGGTAAGCCCGCAAGAACGCCGCGTTGGGAAAGGGATGGGATGGGGCGCAGTAACGTTCACCGGGCCGGACAGGTCAGTCTCAATCAGGAACTGAACAGCGCGGCAGAAATCCAGTTCGTGAATCCAGGAGACGTACTGTTCACCGCCCGCCATGGCGCCCGCACCGCCCAGTCGCACCACCCTGTCGGTGGTCTGCATGATGCCGCCCTCGCCCACGCCGTACACCATGGCCGTCCGCAGGGCCACCCGGCGCGTCATGGGAAGCGGTTCTTCCAGCTGGGCCGCCTCCCAGCGCCTGGCGACGTCCACGCTGAACCCCGAACCGGGTTCGCCCGTCCGTTCATCCTGCGGGTGGTCGCGGGCGTCGCGGTAAATGGTGGCGGTGGAACTGTTCAGCCACACCCGGGGAGGCCGTTTCGCCCCGGCCATGGCCCGCCCCAGGAAGCCCGAACCGCCAGCAACGACCAGTTTGCCCGTCATCCCGCTGCGCCTCCTTTGGTGACGATGCCCTGCTCCCCGGCCCAGGTGGCGATGTCGTCCCCGCGAATGGCGGCGGCCATCAGGTTCGGGAAATGATCCGGCGTACAGGCGAAAGCGGGAATGCCCATGCCGGCAAAAGTCTGCGCCACGCCGTGATCGTAGCTGGGTGCGCCGTCGTCCGATAGGGCCAGCAGGGCAATCACGTTCACGCCGGCGTCCTTGAGGGTGCGGGCGCGGGCCAGCATCTCGCGCTCGTTGCCGCCCTCGTACAGATCCGAGATGAGGACAAGGATGGTTTGCTCGGGTTTGGTGATGATGCCCTGACAGTAGGCCAACGCGCGGTTGATGTCGGTGCCGCCGCCCAGTTGAATGCCGTACAGCACGTCCACCGGGTCGTCCAGGTTCTCCGAGAGGTCCACGACTTCGGTGTCGAACACCACCACGCGGGTGTCCACGGCCGGCAGGCTCGCCAGCACGGCGCCGAACACGCCGGCGTACACCACGCTGGAGGCCATGCTGCCGGACTGATCCAGGCACAGCACGATGTCGCGCAGGCTGCGGCGTTTGCGCCCGTACCCCACCAGCCGCTCGGGAATCACCGTGTTTTTCTCCGGCAGGTAATTCTTCAGGTTCTTGCGGATGGTGCTGTCCCAGTCGATCTCGCCGGGGCGGGGGCGGAAGTTGCGCTGGGCGCGGTTGAGGCTGCCCGTCACGGCGGCGCGGGTGGGTTCCTCCAGGCGCCGGGTCAGGTCATCCACGACCTTGCGCACCACCGCGCGGGCGGCGTCCTTGGCTTTGGCGGGCATCACGCCCTTCAGGGTCAGCAGCGTACCCATGAGGTTCACGTCCGCCTCCACGTTCTCCAGCATTTCCGGCTCGAACAGCAGTTGCGTCAGGTTCAGTTTCTCGATGGCGTCCTTTTGCATGACCTGCACGACGCTCGAAGGGAAAAACTCGCGCACGTCCGCCAGCCAGCGCGCCACTTTCGGCGCACTGCCCCCCAGCCCGCCCTTGCGGGTTCCCGTTTCGGCGTCGTACAGGCCCGCCAGGGCGTCGTCCATGCGCCTGTCCTCCAGGCCGAGGGAAATCCCAACCCCTTCCCCGTGGGTCAGGCCGTCGGCCTCACCGCCCCCCAGCACAAGTCGCCAGCGGCGCAGGCGTTCAGCATTGAATTCCGTCATGGGTTCACTCCCAGCATTTTCAGGACGATGGGAACGACCTGCATGCCGCGTTCCTCGTCAATTTCCGTGACCACCCCGCGCGGCTTCACTCCGCCGCCCTTCAGGTTCTCGCCGATGGCGCGGCGTTCGGCTTTCTCGAAGCGGGAGAACACGCGCCGCAGCAGGGGCAGCACTTCCTGAAAAGTGCTCTGTTCCAGGCCGGAGAGCCAGCCGTCCAGCAGGTTGAGCAGGGGCGCGTCGTGGATGAGGAGCGTGCCGCTGTGACCCAGGAACCCGTCGAGCCACGCGGTCACGTCCAGAGGTGCGGCGCTGCTCAGGGCGAGGCTGAGGCGACGTTCCACGTCTTCCCTCTCCAGGTGCGCGGCGTCGCGCAGCCGGCGCACGGCGTCCCCGACGAGGACGGGCGCGGTGTCGTCGCGGTCGGCGAGGCGCCGCAGGGCCGCCTGCCACTCGCGCAGGGCCGCCGGGTCGTCCAGCAGGCGCACGGCCGCGTCGGCCTGCTGCACCTGCTGGCGCAGTTCGTTCGCGGCGTCCTCGGCCAGGCCGATAGCGGCGGTGGGGAGCCCCACACTGGCCCGCGTGAGGAGCGTGCGGAAGGTTCCGGCAGCCTGTTCGTCCCCGCTGGCCGCGCGGCCGCGCACGTCCCCGTAACGGGCGAGCCGGGCAAGGGGTGGCAGGGCGCCCAGCAGGTCGCCCACATCGGCGTTCAGGGCAGCGCGGGCGTTCAGGGCGTTCAGGGCGGGCGGCACAGCGGCCGTCAGATCGGCGTGCCGGATGGCTTCCAGCAGGGCCGTCAGTTCGGAAAGCGTCGTGGCGTTGTGCGCGGCGTCCACCGAGTGCGCCGTGGCGGCCTGTTCCACCGTCTGCCCGTAGCGGCTGGCCTCAACGAGGCGCACGCTGAATTCCGGTTTCCACACCAGCACCCACGCTTCCTTGAACGTGCCCTTGCCACTGGCGTACCGTTCCTGCGCCCACGGCACGCCCAGCAGGTTCAGGCGGTGAAACAGGGCGCTGCGCTCCAGATCGGTGTCCTTGCGCAGATCCAGGGTCAGGTCGTCCTGCTCGGCCTGCACTTTCAACCGCAGCTTCTTCTGCTGCCGCGCCATGTCCTGCGCCAGAGGCACGGAAGGCGTGTCGTCCGGCACTTTGCCCAGCGCCTCGCCCACAATAAGCTTCTGTGAGATCAGGCGCAGCGGCAGGTCGCTGTCCCAGCCGAAAACGCTCAGGGCCGCTTCGTTCAACTCGTCCAGGCCCGGCAACGCCCGCCCACGCAGGAACGCAAGGGTGTTCGCCAGGCGCGTGGCCTCGATGACGCTGGCGCTGCTGGCGTCCAGTTTCTCATCGCGCAGCAGCCGCGCGGCGCGGGCGAACCAGCGTTCCGTGACGTGCTGCGGCGTGGTGAAGAGGTGGTGGTAGTAGCCCGGCGAGCGCACGCCCGCGCCGTACCCGCTGCTCATGCTGAGGCGCCCGTGTGTCCAGGGCACCCAGGTCAGGCTGACTTTCGCTTTGGGCAGGCCCTTCAGGATGGCCGCGTCCTCCTTCGCCCTGAAGGCTTCCGTGTCCAGCGCGGGCGAGTGCCACGCCCCGCACACCACCGCCACCCGCTGAAACCCTTCCTTGAGCGCCGCGCGAATGGTCTGGCGCATGAACGCCTCGCGCATCGCCTCGCGGCCCAGCGGGGCTGGCGCACCTACCCGCACCGCCTGCATGGCTTCCAGAATCGCCTCGAATACCACGAAGTCGTTTCCGCGCGCCTCCACCAGCGTTTCCCACCAGCGCTCGAAGTCGCTGTATCCCGCCGCCTGCGCCAGCACGCGCAGAGGGTCAGCCCGCAGTTCGGCGTCCATGTCCGGGGCGTCGGGCATGTCCGGCTTCCCCTTGCCCTGCGCGGCGTCCGGTTCCGCTGCGTCTGATCCTGCGGCGTCCAGTCCCCCTTCATCCTCGTCGCGCAGGGCGAGCGTGGCACTGGCGGGCAGGTCCATGAACCGCGCCTGTGCCCCTGCGCCAGTCTGACGGGATTGGGCTGCCCAGCGGAACGCCACGAACTCCGGACTGAACGCCGCAAAAGGCCAGAAGGCCGCCCTGGCCGGGTCATCCGTTACGTACCCCAGCAGCGCCACTGGCGGCTCCAGTTCCTCGCGGGTCAGGAAAGGCAGCACCGAATCCGCATCCGCCGGGCCTTCCACCAGGATGATGTCCGGTTGAAGCTGATTCAGGGCGTGTTCCAGACTGCGGGCCGAACCGGGCCCGTGGTGCCGGATGGGAAAAATGGAGACTTGAGGCGTCATAGGTAGAGTAAGCCTCCCTTCTCAAGAAAGCCGCTGAACTCGTCCGGCACGTGGTCAATCCGGTTCCAGCGCAAGTCCAGCTTTTCCAGCCGGGGCAGCAGCGCCAGCCAGCCGGGAAGTCCGGTGAGGCGGTTGGCCCGCAAATCCAGGAAACGCAGTTCCCTCAGTTCGCGCATGGACTCCGGGAGTTCGCTCAGTTCGTTGAATCGCAAGTCCAGCACGGCCAGATTCCGCAATTGACCGATGCTGTCCGGCAGATGCGCCAGCTTGTTGCCCTGCGCGTTGATTTCCCGCAGGTTCACACACCGGCCCAGTTCAGCGGGAAGCTGCGTCAGGTCGTTCTTCATGACGTGCAATTCACGCAGGTGTCGCCACTGACCGATGCTTGTCGGCAGGGTGGCGAGACGATTGTTGTACGCCCGGAATTCGACGAGGTTTTCCAGTTCACCCAGCCCGTCGGGAAGTTCCGTCAGCGCGTTGTCTGTGACGTTCAGGTAGGTCAGGTTGACCAGCGTGCGAATCGAATCAGGCAGCGAGGTCAGGCCGTTGTTGCTGACGTACAGGAACCGCAGTTCGCGCAGGCCGCCGAAGCAGTCGGGCAGGCCGGCCAGCCGATTGTGCCCCAGGTCGAGCATCCGCAGGCTGTGCAGGCCACCCAGTTCCGCTGGAAGAGACGCGAAGTTGTTCCCGGACAGGTTCAAGGTGTGCAAGCGGGTGAACGTCCACAACCAATCGGGAATGTCCGTGAGCTGGTTGTCGTACACGCTCAGCGACTCAAGGTTGTCCGCCTCACGCAGCGCTTCCGGCCACTGGCTCAGGCCACAGCTGTTCAGGTTGACGTGAACAGGCCAGGGCGCACCCGCTTTCACCGCCTCCAGGAGAGACTGACCTCTGGGGCCCCTGGGGTGCTGGTGAGAGAAGAACTCTCCCATCAGCTCACAGTCCGGCAGGCTTTGTAGAAGTCCTTCCAGTCGTCGCGTTTCTTGGCGACAGTTTCCAGGTACTCGCGCCAGATCACGCCGTCCTGCACCGGGTCTTTGATGACGGCCCCGACCAGGCTGGCGGCAGTGTCGTGGGCCGACAGCTCGCCACTGCCGAAGTGCGCGGCCAGCGAAAGGCCGTGGTTGACGACGCTGATGGCTTCGGCAGTGCTCAGGGTGCCGCTGGGGCTTTTCAGCCTGGTTTTGCCGTCCTCGGTGACCCCGGCGCGGAGTTCGCGGAACACCGTGACGATGCGGCGCACTTCCTCCAGGGCGGGGGGCGCGGCGGGAATTTCCAGGGTTCTGGCCAGGCTGTTCACGCGGCTGATGACGATGTTCACCTCGTCGTCCAGGCTGTCGGGCACCGGCAAAACGACGGTGTTGAAACGGCGTTTGAGGGCGCTCGAAAGGTCGTTTACGCCCTTGTCGCGGTTGTTCGCGGTGGCAATGAGGTTGAAGCCGCGCACCGCCTGCACTTCCGTGTTCAACTCGGGAACAGGCAGGCTTTTCTCGGACAGGACGGTGATCAGGGTGTCCTGCACGTCGCTTTGCACGCGGGTCAGTTCCTCCAGCCGGGCAATTTTGCCCTGGCGCATGGCGTGCATGATGGGGCTTTCCACCAGCGCGGCCTCGCTGGGGCCTTCGGCGAGCAGGCGGGCGTAATTCCAGCCGTAGCGGATGGCTTCCTCGCCCGTTCCGGCGGTGCCCTGCACCAGCAGCGTGCTGTCGCCGGAGATGGCGGCGGCCAGGTGCTCACTGACCCAGCTTTTGGCGGTGCCGGGCACGCCGATCAGCAGCAGGGCGCGGTCCGTGGCGAGCGTGGCCACGGCAATTTCCATCAGGCGCCTGTCCCCGACGTATTTGGGCGTGATCTCGGTGTCCCCGGCCTTCCCGCCCATCAGGTACGTCAGGACGGCCGCGGGCGACAGGTTCCAGCGCGGGGGCCTGGGCCGGGTGTCGTGCTCTGCCAGCGCGGTCAGTTCATGGGCGTACTGCTGCTCGGCGTGTTGACGGAGGACGGTGGTTTCCAGGTGGGTCATGGGGTTTCTCCTTTAAGGTCAGTGTGAATTCGGGCTTCCTGGAAGTCGTCGTGCATGAGGCGGCGTTGCTCGAGCAGGCGCAGCATGGCGGCGTACCTCAGGCGCAGGTAGGTGGCGTGGTAGTCGTCGCTGTCTTCCTGGGGCGGGAGTGGGGCAGTTGATGCGTGCGGGTGGGCGTGGTGGGCGGCGTTTTGCATGACGGCTTCCCAGCGGTAGTCGTTCTGATGCTGATTGGCGCGGCTGACCTGCCCGTGAATGACATTGAGGACTTGTTCGCTCAGGTCAACGGGCCAGGCGCCGGGCAGGACGCTGAGCAGCGTGAGGAGGTGCGAGGCGTCCGGCTGGCCTTGCAGGTGCGTGCCAATGCGCCCGGCGATGGTCTCCGGGGCGCTGATTTGCAGAAGGGCCAGGTCGTCCGGGTAACAGGGTTGCAGGACGTTCGCGGTGGGTACGTGCCGGGTGGCCAGGGTGGCCCAGCGCAGCTGATCGGCGGCGCCCAGCGCCTGAATGAGGCCGGACAGCTGTTCCGGCGTGAGGTGCAGCGCGTCCGCGAGGGCCTGTGGGTGCGTGTTCTGGATGAGTTCCCGAAAACGATCCAGTGCCACCCTTTTGTGCGGGTCAATGGCAGTCAGGCCATCACGGCCGGCGTCCGCGTCGAGTGTTTCCGGGAGGTGCAGGGAGACTTTCTGTTTGCCCAGGAGCTTCCCGAGCAGACCGACTTTTTCCTGCTGGAGCATACCGGCGACGCGCTCGGTCATGCGGGCGTTGTAGGCGCTGCCGGGCAGGGATTGCAGCAACACGCGGGCCAGCTCCTGCACCTCGCGGCTGCGGTCGGTCAGGGCGTCTTCCAGCAGGGGTTCCAGCGTGGCGTCCTCGTCCGTCCAGGTGTCTTGCAGCACGCTGAGCAGGCGTTTTCTGGCTCCAGCCTTCTCCGTTTTGAAGTGCTGGGTCAGCAAGTCGCGGGCCGCGTCGGGGGTTTTCTCGCGCAGGTCACGGAACAGGCCTTCTTTCTGCGCTTCGGTGGCCGTGAGCCAGGCGTCCTCGCTGAAGGTGGTGGCGTTGAACCGCCAGTCGGGGTTGAGTGAAGCCAGCCACATGCTGCGTTCACCCAGCACCGGGCGCAGGTTCACGCGCAGGGTGGTGTCGAAACGGGCCAGGTCAAGCAGCCCGGGCAGGGCGCTGTGGGGAATGCGCCAGCCCGTCTGAGCGCACAGTTGCAGCCACTCGTTCACGACCGGCGTGTTCACCACAATGGGCAGGTGCCGGGCCACTCGCGCGGGGGCCTCCGGCAGGGTGTCCACCGGGGCGGGCGTGGGGACATCGTGCTGAAGAGGTGCGGCGCGGCGTCCAGCACACTCCACCGCTCCGGCCAGGGCCGCGCGCGAAAGCAGAACACCTTCCGGGTCGCCCTGAATGGCGTTCAGCGGCTCGCTGAGGAGTGTCCCGGCATGAACGGGTGGCGTGCTGCGCGACGTGCCGACCAGCGCTGCGGCCAGTAAGTCCTGAACATCCTTCATTCTTTCTCCCCTGTGCCCACCGTGCCCGAGATCAGCAGGTGCTGGCCGTCCCACTCGCCGAACACCTGCATGGGTTGCCCGCCACTTTGCGCCAGCAGCAGGTAAGGTTGCCTGCTGTCGATCAAACGCAGGGGTAAAGTCCGATCTGTCGCGTCCAGCAGATGCCAGTTCGTGCCGTCATTCATAATCTTGACGTTCTGGAGCCGATAAATGCCGCTGCGTTCCAGCCACGGGTTGCGGGCCAGCAGCTGTGCATGGCGTTCCAGCAGTTCGTCCAGCGTGAAGGCCTCCGGGCTTTGCTCACTGCGCGGACTCATGGACGCTTCGCCCCGCAGCAGGGCGCGTTGAGGCGTGGCGGACGGAACGAAACAGACTTCGGCGTCGAGCGTGGCGCCCAGCGGGGAACCGGGCGGCAACGGGCGGCCGGACGGCGCGAAATCCAGCAGCAAGGCGTGGTGTCTCCCCTGCTGAAGCCAGGTGCGGCGGGTGGTGAAGGTGTCTTCTTCCTCGGTGAACTGCGCGGCGACCAGCCACTTGCCCCGCAGGCCGGGCCGGGCCAGCACTTCGGCCTGACTCAGCGGGAAGCCGAGGGCGGTTCGCAAGTCCGCCTGTTCGTCGTCGGTGAGGGTGTCACGGCGCGTCCACGCTTCACACAGCAGGTGCAATTTTGCCAGGTGCGTGAGCAGCGCGGCGGGTTCGCCTAGCAGTTCGGGAATCTTCCTGACCTGCCGGGCCGCTCCACCGGCCTGAGCGTCCACCAGCCGGGCGGCTTGCGTGTCCCAGTCGCTGTAAGGGCGGCCCCTCGCCTGCGCCAGGCCGTCTCTCACGAGATCCTTGAGGAAAAGGTCCAGCGCCGCCAGGCCGTCCGTGACCTTCTTCTCGCGCGCGGCGCGGCGTCTGGCCTGCGCGGCCGGGTCGACTTCCTTCCTGGCCGCCTCTTCGGTTTTCTGCTCTTTACTCTCGGCCCTCTGCTCTCTGCCCTTGACCCAGGTTTGCAGGCTTTCCGGCGCGTCCGCCTGTCCGAAGTCGCCCGCGTGCGTGATGTGCAGCAGCAGCAGGGCCAGGGCGTGTTTGCAGGGGAATTTGCGGCTGGGACAACTGCATTTGCTGACCAGGCCGTTCAGGTCGACGCCGGTCAGGTACGGGTCTTTGCCGCTGCCCTGTGCCTGTCCCCAGAGCATGCCGGCGGGGGCGTTCAGGTTCTGCCATTTGGCCGGAGTGGCGAGTTTCTTGCCGTTGCTGGCGCTGGCACTGTCAGGGGCAAGGGCCAGGATGGTTTCAGGGGTGAGGTTCATGGATCATCCTTTAATACTGATTACGTTATGGACGTAATTGTAACGGATGAACACTGAAGGAGCAAGCCATTCTGTGGGGTCGGGTATCAGCGGAAGTGACGGACTGTCCGGGACGGCGGTGGGCCATGCGCTCTGGGGAAAAAACTTACCCTCCTGAAAACGAAAAAGGCCGACCCGACAGGCCGACCTTGAGAAGGAAAAGCGAATTAGCGAACGGCGGTGATGCGCACGGAACGCGCCCCGAAGCGAATGGCTTCGCCGTAGCTGGGCATCCAGATGTCCACGCTGCCGACCTTGCGGGCGGCCATGGTGTCCTCGACGATAAACACGCGACCACCGAGGTTGTAGCGGCCACTGAGATCCTGAATGGTCACGCGGCTGCCGTAAGGGAAGATACGCAGCAGGTCGCGGCTCAGGGCGATGACGCCGGGTCGGGTGCGGGTGCCAGTGGCGGTGATGTTGGGGGTGCTGTCGGTCTGCGCGGCGTGGCTGCTGTACGCGGTGGCGCGGGCCACCACGCTGCGGCCGGTGCGGGCGGCGACGTACGTGTCGAGCGTGACCTGCTGGGCGCCGGCCTGGCTGGGCAGCACACTGGCGGCGCTGGCCAGAACGAGGGCGGAAACGGCAAGGGTTTTCTTGAGGCTGTTCAACATGGTTCTCCTGTCGGCATCCAACGCAAAAGCACACCACCGGCAGACGCGGTGGAGAGAAGCTCGTGGACTTTATTTCTTAAGATCTCGCTGCGGGCAGCGGGGATAACTCTCAGGCAGATGGAACTCAGGGTTGGTCACTGAAGTGGTACTCAAACTGACCAGGGCGGAACCTTCCTACGTCAAACAGCCTAGCAACGTAAATGAGTTAAAAATAAGAAACAAGGATTTTTTCTCTCACTAAAACCGTTTAATTTTACTGTCCGAAATCACATTATGCCGGGTTTTACCCTTTGGGATCGACAGCTTAAAAATGAGTCAAGTTCTAATCGACTCATTTAGTTTCTCACTTTAAATTTCTCACCAGGGAGCCATCGACGCGCTTTTCAGCAGCCTCACTCCCCAATCAAGCTGGCAAGACCACTCTTTTAACGTGATGTTCCTGCTCAGGTAACTTAAATAGCGGATGAAGGTCACGTTTACGACCTCCATCCGGCTTCGTTTCCTCATTTTTCACATTTTCTGACGTCAGCCTGTCGGCATTGGTCGCTAATCCCAGACAAGCGGAAGATCAGGGCGCGGAGGTGGCCGCCGGAGCCGCTGCCCAGTCGGAGAACAGGCCCGCCGCGATCTTCTTGTAGATGGGGGCCGCCAGCATCGAACCCTGGTAGTCCAACTTTGCGCCGTGCACCATTACAGCCACGGTCACGCGCGGCGCGTCGGCCGGAAAGAACCCGGCGAACACACTGTCGTACAGTTCCTTCGAGTACTTACCGCCCACGACCACCTGCGAGGTTCCCGTTTTCCCGGCCAGGCCGTACCCCTCCAGACCTGCGTTGGCGAAAATGCCCTCCTTCACCACGGCTTCCAGCATGGTGCGAGTCTCGCGGGCCACGGCGGGCTTCAGCACCTCGCGCCGCTCGCCGGGCGTGGCCCCCTCGACCAGGCGCGGCGTGATGTAAAGGCCATCGTTCGCAAGGGTGTTGAACGCCGCCGCCAGTTGCAGGGTGGTGCTGCTCATGCCCTGCCCGAAAGAACTCGTGACGCGCACCAGGTCGTCCCACTTGCGGATGTTCTGCAGGCGGCCCGTGGCCGTGGACAGCACCGGCAGCTGCACGTCCTGCCCGAAGCCGTAGTTCAGCAGGTAATTGCGCATATCGGTGGCCGGGAACTTCTCCACGATGTGGCTCATGCCGACGTTGCTGCTGTAGCGCAGCACGTACTTGGTGGTCAGGGTGGCCGGGTGGTCCACGGCGTCGTTAATGACGCTGCCCCACCTGCCCCCCACATGGCGCTGCATGGGCGTGGTGTACAGCGTGTCGGGCGTGGTCAGGCCCTCGTTCATGGCCGCCGCCACCACCAGGCCCTTCACGGTCGAGCCGGGTTCGTACACGTCCAGGAAAGGACGGTTGCGGCGCGTTTCGGCGCTGTAGCTGCGCCAGTTGTTGGGGTTGAACTCCGGGTAACTGGCCGCTGCCAGAATGCGCCCGGTCAGGGTCTCCATGACGATCACGGACCCGTATTCACCTTTATGCGCCTTGACCCTCTCGGCCAGCGCGGCCTCGGCACTGGCCTGGGTGCGCGGATCGACGGTCAGTTTCACGTCCTCGCCCACTTCCAGCGTGCGGTTGTACGCCGCTTCCAGCCCCTCCAGCCCCTCGGTGTCGCCCATCATGCCCAGTACCTGCCCGGCCAGGTGCCCCTGCGGGTAGGTGCGCTTGCCGTTCACGCTGCGGGCCAGTACCGAGCCGTCCGCGGCGTAAATGGTGCCGCGCGCCTGCATCACGTTGCGTTTCACGGTATTGGGCAGGCCCCACTCCAGTTGCGCGTAAGCCCACACCAGCGTCAGGAACATCAGCAGGGCGACGGCTTGCATGATGTGGGAGCGGTTACGGATCTTTATTTCCATTGCGTCTTCACCTCGATGGCGGGGGTGGAAGAGGGGGTCAGGGTTTCGGGGGGGGCTTCACCCGCGCCCAGGTCACGGGTGGTGGCGCTGGCGGCTTTCTCGGCGAAGCGTTGCAGGCCGTTTTGCACGGCCCACTGCTGCACCTTCTGCGGGCTGCTGGCGGCCTGAACGCGCACCTCCAGGTCATCGCGCTGGGTTTGCAGGGCGGCTTCCTGGCGCTGCACCTCGCGCAGGTGAGGCCGGATGTCCTGCGTGAAGTAGCGCGCAGCCACCAGCAGCAGGGCCAGCACCAGGTAGATGCCCAGGTAGCGCAGGGTGCGGCGTTGCCAGGTGGCGGTGGTCGTGTCGAAGTTGGGGAAGGCCATCATTCTGCCTCCTCCGCTGAGGGGGGGTCAGTGGTTTTCCCAACGCTGGTTTTCCCGGTGCTGGTTTTTTCCGGGCTGGTTTTCTCGGCACCGCGAAGCTTGGCGCTGCGGGCGCGCGGATTGGTGGCCTGCTCCTGTTCGCTGGCGACCACCGGGCGTTTGGTGAGGGGCGTCAGGGCAGAGCTGCCCAGCAGGAAGCGTTTCACGATGCGGTCTTCCAGCGAATGGAAACTGATGACCGCCAGTCGCCCGCCCGGTTTAAGCAGATGCTCGGCGGCGCCCAGGCCATCGCGCAGCGCCCCCAGTTCGTCGTTCACGTGAATGCGCAGCGCCTGAAAAGTGCGCCTCGCCGGGTGAATCCCCTTCGAGAAGCCAGGGTAGGCGCGTTTGATCAGCTCGGCGAGTTGCACGGTGGTTTCGATGGGCGTTTTGTAGCGGGCCTGCGTGATGGCGCGCGCGATGCGGCGCGAGTGGCGCTCCTCGCCGTACTCGTAGATGATCGCGGCCAGTTCGGCTTCTTCGTAGGTGTTCACCACGTCTGCGGCCGTCTCGCCGCTCTGGGCCATGCGCATGTCCAGCGGCGCTTCACTGTGGTACGAGAAACCGCGCTCCACGTCATCGAGCTGGAAACTGCTCACGCCGATGTCCAGCAGAATGCCGTCGACAGCGCTGACGCCGATCTCGGCCAGGAGCGTTCGCATGTCGCGGTAGTTGCCCTGCACCACGGTCAGGCCCCCTATCTGCGCTTCACGGGCGCGGTTCAGGGCATAAGGATCCTGGTCGATGCCGATCACCTGCGCTCCGGCTTCCAGCAGCAGCCGGGTGTGCCCGGCACCGCCCAGCGTGCCGTCCACGAAGACCTTGCCAGGCTCGGGCCGAAGGGCGTCGAGCACTTCAAGGGCCAGCACAGGCGTATGGGTGAGGGGGGTGGCTTCGTTTTCGGTCACAGTGAATATCCAGGAAGGGTGAGTAAAAGATGAAGTATGTGAAGGACAGGTGTCCGTAAGGTTTGTCACGCCACGAAATTGGCGAGCAGTTCGGGTTTTGGTGGGCTGTCCTGCACGGCGTTGATGGCGGCTTCCCAGCGGGTCGGATTCCACAACTCCAGCCTTCCCGGGGCGCCCGCCACGATCACGTCGCCCGCCAGCTGCGCGAAGTCACGCAGCGTCTGAGGCACGGATACGCGGCTCTGGTTGTCCAGCCGCGCCTTGTTGGCTCCGGAGTAGAAGAAACGCACGAACGCCCGCGACTCGGCGTCCGTCAGGGGCAGCCCCTCCAGTTGCTCCTCCACACGCTTCCAGCTCGCCAGGGGAAACACGTACAGGCACCCCTCCATGCCGCGCGTCAGGATCATGCCGTCCTCCACGAATTCACGAAAAGGCGGTGGAATGACCACGCGGCCCTTGTCATCAATGGTGTAGGGGTACTCTCCGAACGGCAAAGCGGCGCTTCTCCTTTTCCCACACCCTCCCACCAGCAAAAAAATGGGCTGCGGGGAACGCAGCCGGAAAACTTGCATGAGAAAGACATTCAGGCCGCCACAAGAGTGTAACAAGCCCTACCACGATTTACCACCGTCTCCCACTTTTCCCCCCGGTTTCCCCCACTGTGATCCCGTTTCCCCACCAGGTTCCCCCGGACTGGATTTCTAACGGGCCGCCGAACAGGGCCGAAAGGTAGCGAGAATAACGTTGCCAACGTCAAATTACCACTTTTTGAGGTCGGTGGGAACAGGTGGGGGAAGCAGGGAGAAGGGGGCAAAGATTTCCCCCCGGGGTTCCACTCCTGGGAAAAGTACAGGTCATTTTCCTGAAATGGGTGGAGGCACCGCGAAAGCGGCCCCACGAGCCCCCACGGATGGGGAAAGCACTTCTGGATCTCTTTTTGGCGTTTCGTGCCCTCTCCCGGCGCCGTTCCCAGGGGTAAGCGCACCAACATCAACGCTCCAACATCCAGAACCAGGCCACCACACCTCTACCCCACTGGCGTGAACTCAGGGGGAAATCCACGCCATGCTCTCTTCTTTATCTTTTCCCTCTGGAGCTCAGGCCCTTCGCGGCCTCTGTTCTAGACTGCCATTATGCTCGTTTCCGCAAAAACGCAGGATTTGCTCACCAGGGAACGCACCTTACTGTCTGACCTTCAGGCGTTTCTGGAGTTGCAGGGCGCTCCGCCGGAGGTGGTCGAGCATGCCCGCGTGGCGGCCCGGACGCTGGACGAGGCGTTTTTGCTGGTGGTGGTGGGGGAATTCAACGCGGGCAAAAGCAGTTTCGTGAACGCCCTGCTGGGCGCCTCGGTGTTGCCGGAGGGCGTGACGCCCACCACGGACCGGATTTACGTGCTGGTTCACGGGGAGAAACCGGGACAGATGGAACCCACCCGCGACCCGTTCGTGAGCCGCCTGACTTACCCGCTGCCCAGCCTGGAGGGCGTGGCGCTGGTGGATACGCCCGGCACGAACGCCATTATTCGCCAGCACCAGGCCCTCACGGAGGGCTTTTTACCTCGCGCCGATCTGCTGCTGTTTCTGACGAGTGCGGATCGACCGTTTACCGAGTCCGAGCGGCAGTTCCTGAGCCTGGCGGCCAGGTGGGGCCGCAGCGTGATCATGGTGGTGAACAAGGCCGACCTGCTGGAAACGCCCGCCCAGAAAGAGCAGGTCAAAGAATTCGTGCAGGCCGGGGCGCGGGGTGTGCTGGGCCTGACGCCCCCGGTGGTGCTCATCAGCGCCCGTCAGGAGCAGCGCGGTGGGGATGTGGGCTTCGCGGCCCTGCGGGCGCTGTTGCAAGCCCGCCTGAGCGAAGGCGAACGTATGCGCCTGAAGTTCAGTTCACCGCTGAACACTGCGTCCGAACTGCTGAACGGTGAGGCGCAGCGCTCGGAGGCGGCGCGAACGACGCTGATGGAAGATCAGCGGTTCTTGCAGGAGCTGGAAGCGCAGCGCGAACACCACCGCGAGACCATGCTGGGCGAACTGGACGGGCAACTCAACCGGGTGAACCGCCTGCTGGCCGAATTCGAGGTGCGGGCAGACAAGTTCATTGACGATAAACTGCGTTTCAGCAACCTGCGCGGACTGATGAACAGCCGGGAACTGGAGGAACAGTTTCGCCGCGAGGCGGTCGCCGACCTGCCCGAGGCGATCGACCGGCAATTCGGGAGCATGATCGACCGGTTCGTGGAATCGAACATGCACTTCTGGGAGGACGTGCAGGCGTTTCTGATCCGCCGCCAGCCGAGCGGCGAGGTGGCCCGAACGCGCTTCAGTTACGACCGGGCCTCGCTGCTGGAGGGCATTGCGGGCAGCGCGAGGGATCACCTGGAGAACACCACTGAGCAGGAATTGGCCCGGCGACTCTCGAAAGACGCCGAGGAAGCCATGATGGGCGCGATGGGCGGCCTGGCGGGCGGCTTGATCGGCGGCGTGAGCATCGGCGCGGTCATCGGCGCCACTGCGCTGGATTTTACCGGGGGCATCCTGGCGGGTCTGGCGCTGGGCAGCCTGGGCCTGTTTGTTCTGCCCAATAAACGCCTGCAAGCACACCGGCAGTTGCGGGAGAAAATCACGCAGCTCCGCGAGGCGCTGGAACGCATCGTGCGGCGCGAGTACGAACGCGAACAGGAGCGCGCCGACGCCCGGCTCAACGACGCCGTGAGCCCCTACACGCGCTTCACGCAGCAGGAGCAGACGCGCCTGCAAGACGCCGCCATGCGAACAGCCGACCTTCAAACACGCCTGAACGCGCTGAAAAACGAGATTCAAGCCCTGGCTTGAAGAAGGCGGCAACTTCTGGGGCGGGTCACCAGACCACAAACAACAAAAAAGCCCCGCCTGAAACGGGGTTTTCTCTGGTGGGCGGTGAGGGATTTGAACCCCCGACCCGTCGCTTGTAAGGCGCAGCCGTCGGCAATCCGTTATGGTCGTAAAAGTTTTCGGTGATGGAAATTTGCCGTCCTGCACGCGGGTCGTCTGGGTTGTATCTTTTCCTGGTTTCCTTCCTGGTCGCCTGAGTCCGCCACAAAATTGTGGCTGTATTGTGGCTGGCAATTTGAACTCCCCGATGGCCCAGTTGAACAGTTCGCATGATGTCGGGATTCGCCAAGTTCGATACGAACGGTGAATCCAGGGAAATCGTCCTGGGATTCGACCGGAGAGACCGGTCGTATGCGCCTTCGGCGGCTAGAAGAATCACTACGACGGCCTGGCCGCCACACGTCACGCGGCCTTCACCGACCATGAACGACAAATCCAGCCCAGTAGAACGGTTTCACGCCTGCCTGGAGTCGCTGAAGTTTCAGGTCGCCAAGGACTGTACCGGCATCCTCGCCTGTGCGGAACCAGGAACGGTAGAAATCCACCATCAGACGCTCGGTGCTGCGACTCTCCACCGACCACAGGGTCGTCATCGTCGCCCTTGCCCCTGCCAGAAAGGAGGCGGCGACAAAGCCGTACTGTCCCTCGTTGACGAGGGTCTGTCCCAGTCCCGATTGGCAAGTGGCCAGGTTGACCAGTTTCGTTCCCTGCAAGTTCAGACCTGCAAACTCGAACGCGGACAGAACACCCTGTCTTTCGGAAGAATCGAGGTCAGACGCTCCAGCCAGGAAAAGCACCGCTTGCTCCATCGGTTCACTTTCCGTAACACCAGGGGCCAAATCTGGACGGTCTTCAGCCTGTTGTATTCCATGAGTGGTGATATGGAGCATAGCCGGACTTTCAGGAGTTTGCAGAACCTGCTGAAGGGTCGAGCTACTGGCGGCGGCACCGAGAAAGGTGCTGGGCTGCAAACTGGCCAGGCTATGACGAATGCCGACGATCTGGGTGAACGTCGAGGGCAGGGGGGCCAAGACTGAAGGGTCGGCCACATGGCCCATGAGGGTCAGCCGGTCGGGTTCGAGTCGTGGCAGCCGATTCGTTTCGGACAGCAAGAGGCCGGGTTCGATAGTGTCACCAGGGTTACTCGGGCCTGGATGCTCCTGCAACCACCGACTCAGATCAGGGCAGACGGTGACTCCGGGAAGGTCAATCAGGCCGCCAGGTGATGGCTGAAGCAGGATGACTTTGGCCTCTGAGGGAACTTTCTGCGCCGGAAACAGTGTCCCGAGCAGTTCGTCGACGCTTTCGGCGGCAACCACCTCCCGTCTGGAAATTCCATAATCCGCTGTGGCTGCCGCCTGTAGTCCCAGTGCACCCTTCCATACTGCCACGGCCACCAAAGCATCGGTACCGGACGGTTGCACCTCCAGCAGGAGTTCATGGCTGTCCAGACGGTGTTCGATTTCATTCAGCAGGTCGAAACCCACGAACTTTGCGATTTCCGCCGGGTCAGCCTGGAAGGCAGGCCAGCCGATAAGGACTGGAGAACCGTCAGCCACCACGGAGTCCTGCTGCAAGCGGATGAGGTCACGCCCACAAGGAATCAGGGAAGGCCGACATTGTTCCAGCAGGAACTGGCCGCTTGTGGCATCGAACAGCAGGTCGAAAGGCAGGTCATGCAGTCCAGCATCGGGCGAGAGGACGACCTTGCCACCGAGTGGAACAGGGCCGATCAGCTTCTCGAACAACTGGGCGGCCCCCCCGGCTGATGCACGAAACACGTCCAGGTTGGCGGGCGCAGTGGGTTGAAGGTGCTGCTGGCAGTCCTGAATCAGAACGTCGATGCCGTCCTGTGGGCCGACCTCGAACAGTCGAACCGACCCGGAAGAAATGTGAAAGGCGAAGTAGGTGCCGTCCAGCAGCGCGTAATCCAGAAGTCCTGTATCGGACAGGCTGGCGAACAACTGCTTCAGGGTCACCTGTTGCAGATCGAAAACTTCTCGCGCCTCACCCCGGAGTGAGAGTTCAGCCGCCCGGTACTGGTGCAGCGTCTCCTGGAGAGCCTCCCCTGCCTCCGGTTCGTTTCTGAGTCGGCTCAGTCGGCGGCGTAAGGACTGCACTTCTTCAAACAGGGATTTCAAGGCAGGTTTCGACTCCACCAGTGTCCTGAGTCCCATGTCCAGTGCCGAGGCGCTTCCTTTGAAATTCAGCCACACCTCGTATGTGCTGTGCATCTGTGGTTGGATTTCCGGATGCTGACACTGCAGCCGCAGCAGCCGGGCCATAGCCCTCTCGCGCCGACGATTCAAGGAAGCGATGGCGGATTGCCCGGAGAGACTCATCACGGTCGGCAGTTGCTCCAGGTGACTGTTCAGGGCGCGGTGGAGGGTCTCTACGGCCAGGGATACCTCGCCGCGAGAGACGTACAGTTCACTCAGCAGTTCATCGCTGGCAATCCACATCTCGGGCGTCGCCAGTTCCCCCAGTGCCCTAAGCACATCACGACCCCTGAGAGCCGCCTCCCAGGCTTCCTGAAGGTCGTCGGTGGACAAAGCCAGGCGGGCCTGCCCCTGGTAGATGTCCACGAAGTTGGGATGAACCTTCTCGCCATACATCTGCTGCGAAAGGGCTAGAGCTTCCCGAAAATGCTCGGCTGCGCCAGCCCGTTCGCTTTCAGCCAGCGCCAGTTGGGCCAGGCGGAGATGCAGCAGGGCAGCCTCGAACAGGGGCGCACCTCCCGGATACTGCACAGTCATCTCCAAAGCCTGTCGGTACAATGCCTGGGCTGCGTCCCTGTTGCCCACCTTCTCCTGAAGGCCTGCCGCAGAAGTCATCGCCGCGACGGTGTCCAGATGGGGCGCGTCACCATGAATGGCCTGGGCCAGCGTGACCGCCCGTGCGCTGTACTGCTTCGCCAGTTCGAGTTGCTCGATCTCCCGGTACGTTACCCCAAGGGCTTCCACGGTCAGCAGGACATCGGGGTGGAGGTCGGTCTTGAACACCTCTTCTTTGATCTTGAGGGAATCAAGGTAGTACTGAACAGCTTCCTCATACCGTCCCAGGCCAGCAAAAACATTGCCGAGGTTGTGATATATCCCGGCCACCATCACCGAGACGTTCTCACCGAACAATTGTCGGTACATCTGCAAGGCACATTCATACCACTCTTTGGCCTGGAGGTGCTGGAACTGATAGGTGGCGGCAGTGCCCAGACCGTTCCAAGTGCCTACCATCAGAAAATGGGGGGGTGTCCCGCTGCTTCCCAGACCGCCGTTGCCCGCCTGAAATGGGTCTCGGCAGCCTCGAAATCAGATCGGTAGATTTCGATGTTGCCCAGGTTGACGAACACTCCAGCCGTTTTGAGATTCCACAGTTTCAGGGCGTCATGAATGACGACCACTTGATTCAGGAGTTCTACTGCTTCAGGAAAGCGTCCGGCGGCATAGTTCAAGGTGCCGAGTGAATTGAGCGTCGCGCCCACTTCCGCATGAAGGTCGGAGCCGTACAATTCCCGCCTGATGGACAGTGCCCGGCGCAGGTGAGTTTCGGCGTCCTCATGCTGTCCCAACCTGACGGCCACCGTCCCCCACTCGTGCAGGATGCTGGCCTGCTCGCCGGGGTCGGTGGTCACCGTCAGCAGGTAAGAAAACACCTCGGGAAGTTCAGTCAGGCGCGACAGCTGAACGCCGACCTCGCCGAGGAGCTTTGCCAGACCATCGGCGTCCCTCGTCTGCCGGGTACACTCCAGCAGGCTATCGAAGCCGGACTGAATGGCCTCGGCATCCTGACGTTCCAGGGCGTCCAGCAAGGCCTGCTTGGCGGCATGACAGTGTCTAATTGTGAGGTCAGTCATTATTCAGAAGTGTATCCAACATGTCCGGGGTCACCTGTCGCAACTGCCAGTCCGTGACGGTCTTCTCCTGCTGCTGTCGCCTTTCCTGCAACTGAAGCATGACCTGTGCCGCGTGCCGCCACCGCTCGACCTGCCCGTCGTTCCGGGTTGTTTCAGGCGCAGGAATTCGCGGTTCTGCCAGACTGACCACCATGCCCACCGAGTGAAGCAGGCCACTCCTGCCGCTGTGCCGTTCACGCGTGGCTTCCTCGAAAAATCGGCATAATCGGAGGAGCAACGTCTCATCCACATGAAGCTGTAGCAGGACGGCTTGCCACTCCTGCACGAAAGCCAGATGGCCCGGCGAGCATTCCTGGAGGTCGAGCAGGCACCGGTTTTCCCCCAGTTCCCTTCGCCAATGCCACTGCCGACCGAGGCGTTCCAGCAGACCGTCAGGGTCAGTCAGGGCCGACCACACCGGCTGGAATTCAGGCTGGTCGGCGAAACGTGAAAGCAGTTCCGTAGAGTTCCGCACCAGCGAGGGAGACTCGTGAACTTCGTCCCAAGTGTCTGCGGACAGGAGTTCCAGGGCCAGACTCACGTATCCGCCGAGTCCCTGACGCAGATGGTGCACTTTGAGCATGGTGTCTCCACTGGGCGAACCCGTCGTCAATAACGCCATGAATCCGGCCTGCCGATACATTTGCCCGCAGCCTAAGGGATGCTCCGGGGCAACCCGACTCAACTCGGAAAAAATGAAGTTGTTTTGATGAGCCTGGATGGCTTCCTGAATGGTCTGCAACTCCTGCACACCAGGCATCTGCACGGAAAGCCAGCGCTCCGGCGGCCACCTGGCGATTATCTCATCGCAGTACGTGACGGTCGAAGGAAAAAGGCGATGAGCGTCATACAGCCCGAAAGTCCTGACCAACTTACTCCGGCATTCCCTGACGGTGACCCACCCATCCGCGTTCTGCTGCCGTGCCAGCCACACCGGGTTGACCACGGCATAAAAAGCCAGCAGGGAACGGCATTCAGGTGCGTCCGTCTCCCCGAACTCCACTTCGACCAACTCCGCATACGACAGCAGTTCCGTCAGCGGCAAAAAAAGCATGACGACAGACAGCAAAAGGAGAGGCAGGTTTTCATCCGGCCACCGGTTCAGTGAGGTGCGGTACTCCGACAGAAGGGCCGCCAACTCCTGATCCATGACCTTGATCTTGCTGCCGTAGTCCGCCGGGTCGAGGGTATTGACCTGAACTGTGTACCGCTGCTGGTAATGCCTGACCCACTGCCGCACCTCTGCGTTGCTGGACTCCAGATCCAGTGGCGGATCGGGGCGCAGATGCCGGAAGAAGGCCCCGAATTCGTGGGTCAATTCGGTCAGTCTCGGAACGCCCTGTGAGGGTGCGGGCGGCAGAATCCGACGCAACAAGCGGTGCGCCTCGTCCAGCGTCTCGTGAACTTGAAGACGGTCGAAGGCTTCCCGTGGCGTGCCCGTATCGGCAGTGTCGTAAATCCTATCGAGTAGTTCCTCGGTGACGAGCAAGTACCACTGAAGCGCCAGAACCACCTTCTTGTCGCGGTTTCTGGTGTCGGCGCGAATGTGGGTCAACGAAAGTCTGTCCACACCGAGTCGTCTGGAAAGCTGGTAATTGTAGATGAACAGGCGATAGAACGCCCGCCTGGACGCCCCGTTGCCACGCCGGGGGCAGGGCTGCTCCAGCAGCAGATAAGCAGCCCGGTAAGCGTGGGACATACCCGATGATAAGGCGGCGAAGAGGGACGACTGCAACCATTTGAACTGGTCGAGAGGCTGTGTCCGGCAGACACGCCCCTCATTTTTGCGAGTTAGGGTTCACGGTTGTTCACAGAGCTCTAACCTGTGAGTCAGGTTCCTTATTCACGATTCGCCTCCCAAGTGGTGCCTCCCTACAGCCCTGGACAGACATGACAGACGAATTTACTCGCACTCGCCTCAACATTTCGGTGACCGGTGGAGAACTTCTGCTTGCCATCAACGGGCAAGCCAGCCGTCTGGAGTGAACCCCAAAACGCGGACAGAGGAGCAAGGCATGTCGCCCCGGTCAGCCCGTAGGCTGATCAACAGATGGAGGGAGACCGACCATGCCCGGACGACTACACAGCCGCGAATTCAAGCTCGA
>NZ_SMMH01000024.1 GCF_004634215.1 Deinococcus fonticola
TTGCCAGCGTGAGCGTTCGACGGGTCGCGTGGCAGCTCGGTACGCCTGTTCCAGCTCATCGGTCGTGCGGTGTGTGGTCAACTGGGCAGCTCGCATAGTTGATTATCACTTTAGTCCCGTATAAAGGCTTTACCCATAGCGCTGGCGGCCCGCAGTTGTGCGGGCCGCCAGACTTTTTTGGTTTCTATTTTTTCTCTTCTACAGGATCGGTGGTCGCTTCACCTGTATCCTCAAATTCTCCAGTGACGTTTCCGCCTTCGTCGGCCCTGGCCACCACATTGTTGGTGTCCAGGTCATAGAGGAGATACCCCTGAGTGAGCGTCAGGCTGTCATTGCCTTTGACACTTGTGGCGGGCTGCTCCAGCGTGCCGTAGAGGCGGGCGGTGTTGGTCGCGTCGTCGTACTGCACCCGGGGGGCCTTGCTGACGCGTCCCCCTTTGCTGGTCAGCACCACGTTCCCGATCAGGGTGGTGGTTTCCTCGTCCACGTTCACGTCGATTCGCTCACTGCTGCCCGACAGGGGGTCTTTCTCGTTGTCGCGCTTGAAGGTGATCGGGCCGTCAATGCGGGCCACCCCGTCGGTCTCGTCGTAAGTGAGCTTCTGTCCCTTGAGCTGCGTCTTCCCCTGCGTCACGAACACGGTGTCCGGCGCAGGGGTAGGAGCGACCTCCACCCCACACAGACTCAATTGATCCTTGGCGCCCTCGGGAGCAGCGTCCAGCAGCCGGGCTGTCCCAGCACTGGCTTCAATCTGTCCGTCACTGCCCTCTTCGCCGTCCTTGGCCGGTCGCTGGATTACCTGAGCCAGCGGGACGCGAATCACGTTCTTGTCGATCGTGATACGAATACCGCCGGCGCCCTGCTCGCTAAACACCCCTATGTTGGGCGTTCCTTCGGGGTCGTCGTCACGCGGGCCGCAGATGGTGTAGACCCCCGTGTCATCCTGCGTTCCGGTACGGATCACCAGAATGCGGCGCTCCTTGCCGTCCTTGCCGCTGCGGGTCAGGGCCATACAGGCCTGTTCCGAGCCTTCCACGCAGTTCCCGGCCTGCTCGTGCAGCGTGGGTTCGCCCGCCGCCTCGGTACTGGGTAGGCCAACACTGGAGGGCGCAGTATTCGCAGGTTCCGCGCTGGGTGTGGGGGCGGGAGCAAGCAACCCGGGCGTCGGCGTTTCCGTCGCCGGTGCCGGGGCGGGCGGGGCAGCCGGCAGGGGCGCCGCAGGAGCAGGGGCGGGCGCTTGGGCCGCTCCCCGGTACAGGCCAGCCCCGCCCAGCAGCAGCAGGGCCAGCAAAAGGGAGCGCGTGGGGCGAATCATCCTGGCCTTACTTTTCCTGGCTTAACTTGAACTGCTCGACAGGAATGGTGTATTTGCTGTTCTTCACGGAAACGCGTCCCAGATCCGTACGCTGCTCCAGGTAACCGCTGGCCGGCGCCCGCAGCGTCACCTTGCTCTTGCTGTCCACGCTGACGGCGTCCCCCACCACATAGGCCACGTCCTTCTTGTCATCGTAGTAAACGGCGTTGCCGGTGGTGGTCTGGGTACCCTGCACCAGTTTGACCTTGCCTTTCACATAAAGAACTTTGGTCTTGGTGATGGCGCGAACCTCGTCGCCACTGATGACCAGTTCCTTGCGGTTCCCTTTCGCCGCGCGGGTCAGGGTGGGTTTGCCGGTCATCTGCGCCAGTTCCTTATCCTCGTCGAAGATCAGTTTGTCGGCCTTGCCGGTCTGGTTGCCCTGTACCAGTTGCACGCCGCCGGTGCTGGTCGACACGTTGGTGTCCACGTCCAGGCTCATCTGCTGCGCCCGGATGTTCACCGGATCGCCGTCGTCCTTCTTTTCGGGCACGAAGGTGGCGCTGGCATTGCCGGTCAGCACGCCCTGACCCGTCACCTCGCTGTAGGCCAGCTTTTCGCCCTTGGCGCTCAGGCGGCCACGGCTGACGGTGACATTGCCAGTAAAGTCGGCCAGGCGCTTGCCTTCGGCTTGCAGGATGGGTGTCCCGGCAGGCGCCGTCATGACGCCCTTGTCAGATTTGATCTTCAGACTGCTGACCGTGGCAGCCACTCCACCCGTGAAATTCCAGGGGCCGTCGCGCAGGTTGGAGCCGGGGGCGGGGCTGGATTCGATCTTGATGACGCGTTTCCCGGCGGTCTGGGCCAGCACCGGAACGGAGGCCAGGGCCGCCAGCAGCAGGACAGATTTCTTGATGTTCATGGTGTCTCCTTGGGGGTCAGGACTTGACTCTCCGGCCATTCACGCAGCGTTCCTTGCTGTCCAGGTCGCCCAGGATAGTCATGCGAGGCTGGTTGAGAATGGTGGTTTCAAAATCCATCTGTAGGTTCTCGAATTTGACGTTCATGCCGGGCGCATCGAGCACGGTTCGGGGCGCACTGAACCCCACGCCCTGCTGAATTTTGACGGGGTTGCCAGCGTCTCCGATCATGTCGATGTCGGCGCAGCTTTTTACCAGGGTCATGCGGGCCTGCTCAGTCAGAATATCGTCCTGATTGTCGATTCTGAGGGTCTGGGTGCTGAGGGTGGCGTCCAGCTCCTCCTGCCCACTGTACTGACCCTGCGGGGTCTTGTGGCGCAGCAGGCGTTGCCCTCCGCCGAGATCGGTGAGGGTGGTGACGCCGGCAATAGGATCGTTGTTGACCCTGGCCGCGCTGAAACGCCACACGGCGTCCGGGTCGCGCATGGGGTACAGCGTCAGTTGCACGTCCTGAAGGTGCGCTCCGGTTTCGGCGTTGGTCTGGTCTTGCGTGGGCAGCACCGCGAAGATCAAGGCGAACGCCAGGAGGGCCAGCAGGAACGTTAAACCGACTTTCTGCACGCCGTGTACTTTACCGTCATGCTCTCATGAGAGTGATGGGGGCAGGCTGACCGGGGGTGAGGAGCGCCTGACGGCGTACCCTGGAGTGGCTGATGTTCGATACGCACACTCATCTGGATTACATCGACGACCCGGCCTCCACCCGCGCCGAACTGGGGTTGACGGGCATGGTCTGCATCGGCGCGAGCCTGCTGCACGCGCGAAACGCCGTGGCCCTGGCCGAGCAGTACGGGGACGTGTGGGCCACGGTGGGCCTGCACCCGACCGACACCGACGAGGACAGTGACGATGTGCGCGCCGGCATCGAGGCGCTGCTGGGCCACCCGCGTGTGGTGGGGGTGGGGGAGAGCGGCCTGGACGATTACTGGGACGACACCAGGCGAACCGCGCAGCTCCGCGCGTTCGAGTGGCAACTGGGCCTGGCGCGGCAGTCGGGCAAACCGCTGGTGATTCACACACGCGACAAGGCCGGGCAGGACTCGGCGCACCGGGGCGTCATGGACGTGCTGCGCCACTGGCCCGACGTGACGGTAATCCTGCACTGCTTCAGCGGCCACCCGGAGATGCTGCGCTTTGGCCTGGAGCGCGGTGCTTACTTCGGGTTCGCGGGGAACACCACCTATAAAAACGCCAAAGAAATTCAGGACGCGGCCAGAGCCGTGCCTCTGAATCAACTGCTGCTGGAAACGGACGCGCCCTTCCTGGCCCCGGTTCCCCGGCGCGGCAAACCCAACCGCCCCGGTTACGTGCGCTACACGCTGGAATTCATCGCGGCGCTGCGCGGGATGGACGCGGCCGAACTGGAGCGGGTGACCGACGCGAACGCCCGGCAGGTGTACCGGCTGGACGCAGGGTGACCGGGCTGGTAACTGGGCTGGCGGCAGGCTTACCGCTGGAAGGCGTGCGGGTCGCGGACTTCACGCGGGTGCTGACCGGGCCTTACTGCACCATGCTGCTGGGCGACCTGGGCGCGGACATCATCAAGGTGGAGCCGCCGCAGGGCGACGACACGCGGGCCTGGGGGCCACCGTACCAGCAGCGCGGCGAGGCGCGCGAAAGTTCATACTTCCTGAGCGTCAACCGCAACAAGCGCAGCGTCATCCTGGATCTGAAGAGCAGCGGGGACATGGAGGCGGCCCACGCCCTGATCGGCACGGCGGATATCCTGGTCGAGAACTTCAGGCCCGGCACGTTCGAGAAGCTGGGCCTGGGCTGGGAGGCGTTACACGCCCGCCACCCGCGCCTGATCTACGCCAGCATCAGTGGGTTTGGGCTGAGCGGGCCGTACCGCGACCGGGCCGGGTACGACGTGATTGCGCAGGGGCTGGGCGGCTTCATGAGTTACAACGGTGAGCAGGGCGGCCAGCCCCTGCGGGCCGGGGTGGCGGTGGCGGACGTGTTTGCTGGGGCACTGACCACCCAGGCGATTCTGGCGGCGCTGTATGGACGCGAAAAAACCGGGGTGGGGTGCCGGGTGGACGTGAACCTGCTGGAAGGCGTCATCTCGCTGGGCACCAACCAGGTCAGCCGTTACCTGACGGGCGGGCAGGTGCCGGCGCCGCAGGGCAACGAGCACGTCAGTATCGTCCCCTACGGCACGTTCGAGTGCGCCGACGGTCTGATCAACCTGGCCGTGGGCAACGACCACCTGTGGCGTAAATTCTGCGAGGCGCTGACGCTGACTGACCTGGCCGCAAACCCGCTGTACGACCTTCAGGAAGTCTTCGCCGACCCGCATGTGCAGGCCCGTAAGGTTGCCGTGACCGTTCCGCACGCCAGCCTGGGGGAAACGACCGTGACCTGCCCGCCCTGGCGCCTGAACGGCGAGGCCCCACCGGTTCGCCGCGCCCCACCCACCGCCGGGCAACACACGGCGGAGGTGCTGGCGGAACTGGGGTTCCGGCAAGGAAGCTGAAAGCGAGCTAGCATCGGCCGGTGGGCACATGGCGTTTACAACAGCAGGCGGACTCGTTCACGCTCAGCGAGGGGGGCAGCGAGCAGGTGCTGAGTTTCGACCGGGAAGGCCGCCTGCTCACCTGGTTTGTCCGGGGCGTCACCTACAAACGCGCCCTGAATTCGCGCCTGCTGGCCAGGCGGCGTGAGGGAGAGGTGCGCCTGCGCTGGGAAGTGCCAGAGGACGAAGTGCTGCTGGTGTTTGGCCGGATGCTAGGCGAGGTGAGGCACGCCGCGCAGGCCATCAAATCGCCACTGCCAGGGAAAGTTCTTGACTGGACGCCGGAAAAGCTCCTGGCCGAGCGGGAGCGTTTCGCCACCGCTTACGCGCCGGTGAGTATCCTGCCACCCGATCAGTATTTCGCGGTGGTGGTGCAGGCCACCCGCGGGTGCAGCTGGAACAAATGCACGTTCTGCACCTTCTACCGTGACCGGGCGTTTACCGTGCAGCCGCCCGCGGCCTTCGCCGCCCACCTGAATGCCGTGAAAACCCTGCTGGGCGAGGCCGCTTCCCTGCGCAAATCCATTTTTGTCGCGGACGGAAACGCGCTGATGCTGGCGAACCATAAGCTGTTGCCGCTGCTGGATATGGCAAAGGCCACCTTTCCTGGCCGCGACCTGCACGGCTTCCTTGACGTGAACACGGGCAGTCGCAAGAGCGTGCCGGACTGGCAGGAACTCCGCGAGGCAGGCGTGCGGCGGGTATACCTCGGTCTGGAAACCGGGCATGACCCGCTGCTGGCCTGGCTGAACAAACCCGGCAGCGCCGATCAGGCGGCAGAACTCATCACGGATCTCAAGGCGGCGGGCCTGAATGTCGGCCCCATCTTCATGACAGGCGTGGGCGGGCAGAAGTACGCCGAAAAGCACGTTCAGGACACCCTGACCCTGTTGCAACGCCTCCCCCTCAGTGCAGGCGATATCGTTTACCTCTCGCCCTTCGTGGAGCACGGCCCCTACGCGGAACTAGCGCGACAGGACGGCGTTTTGCCAATCTCTCCAGAGGACGTGGGCCAGCAGGAAGACCTGTTCCGGGGGCACCTGAAGGCCACACACCCAGGCGTGAAGGCAGCGCGCTACGACATCCAGGAATTCCTGTACTAGACCCAAAGTACAGATGAGTCGTAAGTCATGCGCGTCAGCCAAGAGGGCTCGAAGGTCAGGCAGGCTCTTCGCGGTGAGCGGCTCGTGCAGGCAAACCCAGGTCAATCTGGGGGAACCGTCACAGCTTGACCGAACGTGCTCTGACCGAACCCGGCCCTGAATTCCAAACGCCTCTGCGGGCAACCTGTTCTGGCCTCATGTCCGGCCCGGTACACTAGGCAGGTATGAGCGAAAACACGCCCCAGAATGTTGAGCAACTGAGCGTCAACACCATTCGCACGCTGGCCATCGATGCTGTGCAGGCCGCGAATTCGGGCCACCCCGGCGCACCGCTGGGCGCGGCCCCCATGGCCTACGTGGTGTGGCAGAAGTTCCTGCGCTTCAACCCCCAGCATCCCGAGTGGCCGGCCCGTGACCGTTTCGTGCTGTCGGCGGGGCACGCCAGCATGCTGATTTACAGCCTTCTGCACCTGACGGGTTACCCGGAGATGACGCTGGACGACCTGAAGAACTTCCGCCAGTGGGGATACCACACGCCCGGTCACCCGGAGTTTTTCCACACCAAGGGGCTGGACGCCACGACCGGGCCGCTGGGTCAGGGGGCGGCCATGACGGTGGGCATGGCGATGGCCGAGCAGTTCCTGGCCGCGAAGTACAACCGCGAGGGCTTCCCAATTTTCGACAATTACACGTACTCCATCCTGGGAGACGGTGACCTTCAGGAAGGCATCAACCACGAGTCGGCGGCGCTGGCCGGGCACCTGAAGCTGGGCAAATTGATCTGGCTGCACGACGACAACAGCGTGCAACTGGACACCGCGACCCTCAAGGCCGAGTCCGAGGACACCGCCGCCCGCTTCCGCGCTTATGGCTGGGAAGTGCTGCGCGTGCAGGACGGCAACAACCTCGCCGAAATCGAAGCGGCGGTGCAGCAGGCGCAGGCGAACAAGGATCAGCCCACCCTGATTCAGGTCAAAACCGTGATCGGCTTCGGCAGTCCCCGCGCGGGCACCAGCAAGGCGCATGGCGAACCGCTGGGCGAGGAAGGCGTGGCCGAAACGAAGAAAGCCCTGGGCTGGGAGTACCCGCCCTTTACCGTGCCGGACGAAGTTCGCCAGCACATGGACGCCGCGCAGCGCGGCCAGGGCTTCGAGGACGCCTGGAACAAGCTGATGGACGAGTACCGCGCCAGCTTCCCCGAACTGGGGAAAGAAGTGGACGCCGTGCTGGCCCGCGAAGTGCCCGCCAACCTGGCCGAAATCCTGCCGAGTTACGAGGTGGGCGGCAAGGCCATGGCGACCCGCAACGCCAGCGGCGAAGTCATCAACGCGCTGGCCAAAGTCCTTCCCACGCTGATGGGCGGCAGTGCCGACCTGTCCGGCAGCACCAAGACCACCATCAAGGACGGCGGCGAGTTCCTGCCCGGCAGTTACCAGGGCCGCAACGTGTACTTCGGCGTGCGCGAGTTCGGCATGGCGGCGGCCGGGAACGGCCTGAGCCTGTACGGCGGCGTGCGCCCGCTGGTCGGCACCTTCGCGGTCTTCGCGGATTACCTGAAACCCGCCTTCCGCCTCTCGGCCATTCAGATGCAACCCGTCACTTACGTCCTCACGCACGACAGCATCGGTCTGGGCGAGGACGGCCCCACCCACCAGCCCGTCGATCAGCTCGCCATGCTGCGCAGCGTACCGGGCGCTCACGTGATCCGCCCCGCCGACGCCAACGAAACCGCCGCCGCCTGGGCCATGGCCCTGGAGTACGAGAAAGGCCCCACCGCGCTGATCCTGTCCCGCCAGGACTTGCCGATCCTGCCGCGCAACCACGCCGGCGTGAAGAAAGGCGCTTACGTCGTGAAGGACACCGACAGCACCAGTGGAGAGGGGGCTCAGGTCATCCTGATCGCCAGCGGCTCCGAGGTTTCCCTGGCGCTGGACAGCGCCGACGCACTGGCCCGGGAAGGCGTGAACGCCCGCGTGGTGTCCATGCCGTGCATGGAAGTGTTCAGGGCGCAGGATCAGGCGTACCGCGACAGCGTGCTGACGCCGGGCACCAAACGCGTCGCCATCGAGGCGCTGGCCAAGATGCCCTGGTACGAGTGGGTCGGGTCGGGCGGCGCCATTATCGGCATGGACACCTTCGGGGCCAGTGCGCCGGCCAAAGTCCTGTTCGAGAAATTCGGCTTCAGCGTCGAGAACGTCGTCAAGACCGTCAAAGGCATTCTGTAAAGCGAAGGCCGCCAGGCAACGCCCACCTGAGCCAGTACGGCAGGTGGGCGTTTCTGTGGGCCCAATCTCAGAAAGGTAGACGCCGGGCATAGATCACGTGGCCGCATGGTGAGGGGCGATGGCTAGGGCACTTGGGGCAGAGGCGGTGCAGGGCGGGGCGCCGGGCGTCACAATGCGGGTATGGTCACGGCAATCGTCATGGTTCAGGCAGAACGGCATTCCATTCCGGAAACGGCTATGGAGCTCGCCACGGTGCCCGGTGTGCGCGAGGTGTACAGCGTCACGGGCGAGTGGGACATCGTGGCTGTGCTGCGATTTGCCCAGTACGAAGATCTGGACGATATCGTGACGGGTCACCTGCGCCACATTCAGGGAATTCTGAAAACACAGACCATGCTGGCCTTCCGCACTTACAACGAGGAAGTGCTGGATCAAGGCTTTGGCGTGGGCCTCGATGAAAGTCAGACGCAACCCTGAAGAAGACCGGGGCTGTCTTTCTTTTTTAACCACGCCAGAGTGCTTCGGCGTGGTTTTTTCATGCCTGGTACAGATGGTTTGCACAGTCGGGTGCAAGAAGCCGTTCATTCTGTGCAACTTCCGATGAAAGGAAGTGGCGAAAGGCTGTTTTTCTGACCGTCGCCCCTCTGGTAATGGCGAGATTACCGTCTCCTTGAGGGTGATGGGCAGTCTGCAAGGCTGCTGGCCCGTTTGCTGACAGCCGAAGACCTTTTTGATATAGGGAGACCCATTCGGCACAGGGCGGCACAGGATTATCAATTTGCGTTGACCGCAGTCTTTTGCCGCAAGCGAGACAGGTAAACAGTAGATCTCTATAAGAGATCGCCTTCGTTTATTATTTGGGGTAAACTAAGCTCCATTTTGAAGGAGGATCATTGATGACATACCGCAAACTTAGTGAACAGGTGCAGGAACTCGGCAATCCGCAGCGCAGCGACGCCTTCGTGAAACGTTTCCGTGACGCCGTGCGTGAAGGCACATTCGATGCCATAAACCTGACTGAGCGTTTCACCATGCCCAAGCAGTACAACCGCCGTGGTGAGCAGGGACAGTACCAGCGCGACTCCAAGGACATGCTGTTCGAGGTGACGCCCGCCTTTACCAAGTGGTTCGACGCGGTGAACGAGGAACTGGCCGCCTCGCGCCGCTCTGCCCGCGTAAAGCCCAGCCTGGAAGCCGTGGAATCCGGCGCAGTGGACTTCAAGGAACTGGCCGCCGAGACGCGCCGCAAAATGCAGGCCAGCTACGAGAAAGGCCAGGCCCTGGGCAAAAGCCGCGCCAAGACCCGCAAGAAATAAACTTCCGGCCCACTTGAAACCGGAGTTGTCCGGCGGCTGAACCTCCAGAAAAGCGCTGGAGGTTTCTTCATTTTCTGACGTCCGGTTCTGCGGGCTTTTCTCTTCGCTCGCCCCTGGCCTTCGGCTCGCTGCCATCTGGTCTGACGGGGGCGCTCCGCTACGGGCTATCCTTTTTTCTTCACCCTTTTCGTGGTGCAGTCCGGCGGGTATGCTGCTGGGAATGATGTCTGACCCCACTTCCCCACCTCCTTCAAACGTGCCGCGTGGCCTGCTGATCGTGATTACCGGGGCGTCCGGCGTGGGCAAAGGCACCCTGCGGGAGAAATGGCTGGCCGGGCAGGACGTGTTCTACAGCACGTCGTGGACGACCCGGGAACCGCGCGAGGGCGAAATGAATGGGCGCGAATACGTGTTCGTCACGCCCCAGGAGTTTCTGGACAAGGCCCGCCAGGACGGTTTTCTGGAGCACGCGCAGTTTGTGGGGAACCACTACGGCACGCCCATCGAACCCATCGAAGAGGCCCTGGCCCGGGGTCAGGACGTCGTGCTGGAAATCGAGGTGGAGGGAGCCATGCAGGTGCAAGAACGCCTGGGCGACGAGGCGATTCTGGTGTTCATCATGCCGCCCAGCCTGACCGAGCTCCGCCGCCGCCTGACCGGGCGGGCCACCGAAACGCCCGAGCGCATCGAGAAACGCCTGACCCGCGCCGTGGGCGAGATCCGCGAAGCGCACAAGTTCCGGTACGTGGTGGTGAACGACGACCTGGAGCGGGCCGCCCAGGAAATGCTGGCGGTGCAGCACGCCGAGCGGGCCGCCCGGAAAGCGCCGGATCAGTGGACGCCCGAGGATCACGCGGCCTCGCGGGCGGCGCAGCGCGTTCACAGCCGCAACCTGAGTTCTGCCGATCTGGAACAGGTGGTGAACAGCTAAGGATGCCGCTGGAACTGGTTCAGGGCGACATTGCGCACCAACCCGTGGACGCCGTGGTGACTGCCGCGAACAGGCAGCTGATGGGCGGGGGTGGGGTGGACGGCGTAATTCACCGCGCCGCCGGGCCGGAACTGTTGCGGGCCATCCGGCAGCTGGGGGGCACGCCCACGGGGACGGCGGTCATCACGCCCGCTTTTCAGCTGAGCGAACGGGGCAACCGCTTCGTGATTCACGCGGTCGGCCCGGTGTGGCGCGGTGGGCAACACGGGGAAGCGCCGCTGCTGGCAGGCGCCTATCGCCACAGCCTGCAACTCGCGGCGGACAACGGCTGCCAATCCATCGCGTTTCCGTCCATCAGCACGGGCGTGTACGGTTACCCGGTGCAGCAGGCCGCGCCAGTCGCCCTGAACACCGTGCTGGAGTTCCTGCAAGAACACCCCGCGCTGCGGGTGCGCCTGGTGCTGTATGACGCGGGCACCCTGAGCGTGTTTCAGCGGGCCTTGAAGCAGTTAAAGTCGTAATGACGGCTGGTCACCCATCGCCAGACCCCTGGAGTCGTCGCTGATCCAGTCGCTCCACGAGCCGGGGTAGAGGCGGTTGTGCGGCCCCAGCGGCACGCCGGCCAGTTCGCGGGCCAGCAGGTTGGGCGTGGCGCTGACACCACTGCCGCAGTAGGCGATGGTGGGCGCGGCCCCGGCGTCCAGGTGAGCACGCAGCTCCTCCACCTTCCGGTAGGTGCCGTCGGGGTTCAGGGCGCCGCCAAAGGGGCGGTTCACGGCGCCGGGAATGTGTCCGGCCTTGCGGTCCAGGGGTTCGGTCTCGCCGCTGTAGCGGTTGGGGGCGCGGGAGTCGATCAGCAGCACGTCCGCGGCGCGGTGTTGAACGTCGTGAGCCTCGGCCACCATGTCCGGTTGCACGTCAGGCGTGAAGGTCGTGGGGGCGTGCTCGGGTTCTGCGGTGCTGATTGATCCGCCCGCCCGCAGGTAAGCGGGCCAGCCGCCGTCCAGCACGTACACTTCGCGGTGACCTAGCCAGCGCAGCAGCCACCAGGCGCGCGAGGCATAAAAATCCCCGCCCGCCGCGTGATCCGCGTAACACACCACCACACTGTCATTTCCGATGCCCACCTGGCCCAGCCAGGCCGCAAAGTCCTGCGCGTCGGGCAACGGGTGTCTGCCGCCGACGCCGTTTTCCTGTACCGGGCCACTTAAATCCGTTTCCAGATCGGCGTAAATGGCTCCGGGGACGTGGCCTTCCAGGTACGCGATGCGGCCCAGCAGAGGGTCGCTCAGGGCGTAGCGGCAGTCCAGCACGCGCAATTGGGGGTCGTTCAGGTGCGCGGTGAGCCACTCGGCACTTTTCAGCGGGGAGGTCATGCTCCAGGGTACGCCACACGCGCGCCGGTCAGGGACGGGCCTCCAGCACCGTGAACACCCAGTGCTTCGCCCCATCCGGCACAGGCAGGGATGGGGGTTCACCCGCCCAGCGACTGGCGATCAGGGCCAGCTGCGGTTGCGCGGGACTGGACAGCAATTCCGCGCCTCGAAAACCCGCCTGGCTGGGCAGGGCGTCCAGCACACCTCGCAGCACCTGGACGGCGTCCGGGCCGCTTAATTCCACGTACCATACGGAGGCCACCCTCTCCACGTGCTGATCAGCCATGGGCTTAATCGTAAAGGCTCATGGGATTTTTGGGGTTCCAGCGCATGTAGGTGCCGTAATGCAAATGAGTGCCGGTGCTGTGCCCGGTGTTGCCCACCCGGCCCACGGGCTGGCCCTGCCGCACCAGCTCGCCCGCTTTCACGAGGTTCTGGCTGAGGTGGGCGTAGCGGGTAATCCAGCCGTCCGGATGCTCCAGCACGACCGTCCAACCCCAGCCGCGCTCGAAGTCGGCGCGGGATTCCAGCACGCGACCACTGCGGGGCGCCAGCACCGGCGTGCCGTGCGGCGCGACGATGTCCACGCCGTAATGCATGGCGCTGTCGCCGTCCAGTTCACGTTCGCCGAAACCGCTGCTGACCCTGTGATAGCCGGGCACCGGCCACAGCCAGTCCTGGCTGGCACCGCGGGCAGGGTCGACGCGCACGCCCGCGGTGCGAATAACCGGCTTGCTGGTCGCCCGCACGCGCGCCGGCTGGCCCACCCCGGCGGCGACCTGCTGCCCCGGAATGGTGATGACCGCGCCAGCCCAGACGTTTTTGCCGCTCCTGTACACGGGGTTGGCGTGCAGAAGCTGGGCGAGCTTCAGGTTGAACTTGTGGGCGATGGTGGTCAGGTTTTCCCCGGCTTTCACGTGGTACTTCTGGCCGGGCGTGTGCCGGTTGGGCAGTTGAATGATCCCGCCGATCTTCACGACGCTGCTGCTTTTCAGGCTGGGGTTCACGGCGCGAATCTGCGAGACGCTGACGCCGGCCCGCGCGGCAATGCCGATCAGGGTGTCGCCGGTTTTGACGCGGTAGGGGGTGGCGGCCAGGCTGGAGCTGCCCAGCGTCAAGGCCAGGAGCAAGGGGGTTATGGAAGCCCTCATGGGAGACTCAGCATAAACATTCCATGAAGGGAAAGGGAAGAGGCAAAGTGGGGAAATTCACGGTTTGAAACAGCCTTTTTCTGTGCAGGGCAGATGCGCTAGGCTGGGTTCCGTGCCGGACTTAGTTGAACGTCAAATCTATACTCCGCCGCCCGGGTTTCGTCGGCTGCACCTGCGGGTGGCCTGGGACGGGCGGGACTTCGCGGGGTGGCAGGCGCAGCGCCACGCCCCCAGCGTGCAGGACACCCTGCAAGCGGCGCTGGGCCAGCTGGGCGGCGTTCAGGCTTTCCGTGCCGTGGCGGCCGGGCGCACCGACGCCGGCGTTCATGCCGAGGACATGCCGCTGCACTGGGACGTTCCCGCCGCTTTCCGATTGCCGGTGGAGAAACTGGCCCGCGCCCTGAATGCCCACCTGCCGCCCAGCGTGGCGGTGCTGGACGCGCAGCCCGCCCCGCCGGACTTTCACGCCCGCTTCTCGTGCACCGGGCGGCGTTACGTTTACCGCCTGCTGGTCTCGCCGCAGCGCCACCCGCTGCACCAGGGCCGCGCCCTGCATGTGGTCACGCCGCTGGACGCCGCGGCCATGAACAGCGCCGCTCGCCTGCTGGTCGGCACGCACGATTTCGCGGCGTTCGCCACCCAGGAAGACCGGCAGACCATGCGTGAACTGCGCCGGCTGGAGGTGCACCCCGGCCTGCTGGTGTGGGACATTCACGTTCACGGCGAGAGTTTCCTGCGCCACATGGTGCGCGGCCTGGTCGGCACACTGCTGCTGGTGGGGCAGGGCAAACTGAAGCCGGCCGACGTGCAGGCCGTCCTGGCCTCGCGCCAGCGGGCCCAGGCCGGCGCGAACGTGGCCCCGCACGGCCTGTATTTCGCCGGGGCCGAGTACGGCCTGCGCCAGAAAGCGGATGGCCCGAACCAGACCATTGGGTGAAGCGGCTTCCGTCTGTTTCGTCAACAAACCGGCACCTCACCGGTTTGTCGACTCCACGCCCGGAACCCGCCCTGCTCCCACTCGCTTCGCTCGGACTGAATCACTTCGTAGGTGATTCAATCGGAGTCCATATAACCTGTCAGCAAGATGCTGCTGACCCTCTCGACCACGCACCAGCCGGCCACCGACCTGGGCTTCGTGCTGATGAAACATCCGGAGCGCGTGCTGGAACGCGAACTGCCGTTCGGGAAGGCCACGGTGTTCTATCCGGAAGCCTCGGCGAGGCGCTGCACGGTGGCCCTGCTGCTGGAGGTCGACCCGGTGGCCCTGTCGCGCACCACGCGCGCGGCCGAGGGGAAGCCGCTGGAACCGTACGTGAACGACCGGCCCTACGCGGCGGGCAGTTTCCTGGCGGTGGCGCTGCGCGACGCTTTCGGCACTGCCATGACCGGGACCAGCCGGGAGCGGCCGGAACTGGCAGACACGCCCCTGGCGCTGAGCGTGGAGGTGCCGTGCATCGCCGCGCGTGGCCCGGCAGACCTGCCCGGGCGCCTGTTCGGGCCGCTGGGATACGCGGTGCAGACCGAGGCCATTCCCCTCGACCCGCTGTACCCGGAGTGGGGCGAGCGGCCTTACCTGAAGTTGCGGCTGTCCGGTACGGTGAAAGTCGCGCACCTGCTGAAACACCTGTATGTGCTGCTGCCCGTGCTGGACGGAAGGAAGCACTACTACCTGAACGACACCGAGGTGGACAAGCTGCTGCGCCACGGCGAAGGTTGGCTGGACACCCACCCGGAGCGCGGACTCATCGCGGCCCGTTACCTGCGCTTCCGCGAACTGGTGCGCCAGGCCACCCCCCACTTCACGGTTCAGGAGGAGACGGTTCAGGACGGGGAACAGGCGGCCGGGCCACCGGAAACTGGGCTGCGCCTGCACGAGGAAAGGCTGGACGCGGTGGCGCAGCTGCTCAGGGACAGCGGGGCCAGGCGCGTCCTCGACCTGGGGTGCGGCGAGGGCAAACTGCTGCGCCGCCTGCTGCCCGCGCCGCAGTTCCGTGAACTGGTGGGCCTGGACATCAGCGCCCGGACCCTGGAAATCGCCGCCGAAAACCTGAAATTGCAGGAACGCCCGGAGTTAAGTGAGCGTGTAAAACTTCTGCACGGCAGCCTGGCTTACCCGGACTCGCGCCTGAAAGGCTTCGACGCCGCCGCGCTGGTCGAGGTGATCGAGCACCTGGAACCGCACCGGCTGGACGCCCTGAGCGCCAACCTGTTCGGGTTCGCCCGGCCCGCCACGGTCGTGCTGACCACACCGAACGCCGAGTACAACGAAACTTTCGAGAACCCGCGCGACCTGCGCCACCATGACCACCGCTTCGAGTGGACTCGCGCCGAGTTTCAGGCCTGGGCCACCGCTGCCGCCGGGAAGTACGGGTACGGCGTGCGTTTCGGGCCGCTGGGCGACGTTCACCCGGAGTACGGCCCGATCACGCAGATGGCAGTGTTTACCCGCTGAAGGAGGCCCAGCCTACCCCGCGCGGCCGTCCTGCACGATGAACCCGGCAGGCGGCTGAATCAGCAGCCGGTCCACGCGCGGGCCGTCCATGTCCATGACCTCAATGCGCCACTCGCCGACCTCCAGGCTGGAACCCACCTGCGGAAAGTCCCCGAACACGTGCAGAACGTAGCCGGCGACCGTGCTGAAGTCCTCGCGCTCCAGGGCAGGCAGCGGCAGCACCTCACGCAGTTCGTGCATGGGCAGGCCGCCGTCCACCAGGTAACTGCCGTCGTCGCGGCGCACGATCTCGTCCATGCCGGGTTCGGTGACTTCCACGCCGGCCATGTTCGAGAGCAGGTCGGCGATGCTGAGGACGCCGCTGAAGTCGCCGTACTCGTCCACGACCACGGCCAGGCGCTGGTGGCCTTCCTCTTCCATACGTTTCAGGGCGTCCTCGGCCCAGGCCGACTCGGGCAGGTACAGGGCGGGGTTCACGTATTCACTGAGGGGTTGGCCCTCGTGAACGGCGCGCAGAATTTCCTTGACCGACACCTGCCCGATGATGTCGTCCTGATCGCCGCGCACAGCGTACACGCTGTGATCGGTACTCAGCACCAGCGGCACGATGTCGCTCATGGGCGTGTTCACACTGAGGGTGATGGCGTCGGTGCGCGGGGTCATCAGGTCGCGCACGCGGCGGTCATTGAAGCGCAGCACCGAGGCGATGCGTTCCTGCTCGGCGTCCTCCAGACTGCCACTCTCGGCGGCCTGCTTGACGATGGCTTTCACGTCCTCCTCGGTAATCACCTCGGGCGCTTCGCCGCGCATGCCCAGCAGCGCCAGCAGGCCGCGGGTGGTCACCTCCAGCAGCCACACCACGGGCCGGGCCACCACGCTCAGGCCTGAGAAGAACGGCGCGACCCGGGCCGCCAGCCCTTCGGGGTCACGCAGCGCAATGCTTTTGGGCGCCAGTTCGCCCAGCACCAGCGACAGGAACGTGACCAGCAAAACGACGGCGATGTTCGCCACGGTGCGCGAGGCGTCGCCCACCAGCGGCCGGAACAGCGGCTCCACGTAACCGGTCAGGTTTTCACCTGCGAACACCGCGCTGATGGTACCGATCAGGGTAATGCCGATCTGCACGGTCGCCAGAAACGCCCCGGGCCGCTCGCTGAGCCGCACGGCGGACGCCGCGCCCCGGTTGCCGTTCGCCGCCGCTGACTCCAGCCGCGAACGCCGGGAAGACACCACCCCCAGCTCGGACGCGGAGAAAAAACCGTTGATGATCAGCAGCACGATGAGAATGCCGAATTCCAGCCAGGGATTACCCACACAGAGCAGTGTAAAGGCTGGCCTTGACGACAGGGCGGAGTCCATAGAACCGCTTAACCTCCTCCTGAAACGTTCCTGTGACAGAAGAACCGCCCCGGTCACCGCCTCGTTGTCGGCTTCCTGCTGGAATTGTTGGCGTGGCCCGGTGGTGTGGGTGTGCCCCCAGCAGTCACAGCCCTGGGCGGGGTAGAATTACGGGGTTATGGCGGAAATCAAGGTTCCTGTATTCAGTGAGTCAGTCAGCGAAGGGACGCTGCTGACGTGGCACAAGAAGCCCGGCGAAGCCGTCAAGCGCGGCGAGGTGCTGGCCGAGATCGAGACCGACAAGGTGGTGCTGGAAGTCACGGCGCTGCAAGACGGCGTGCTGCAGAGCATTGCCAAGCAGGAAGGCGACACGGTGCTCAGCGAGGAAGTGCTGGGCGTCGTGGGCGAGGGAACGGGCGCCGCCCCGACCGCCGCCGCAGCCGCCACCACAGCCCCAGCCGGCACGCCGGCCACCGACCTGACGGCCGGCCCTGTCCCGACCGAGCAGAGCGCCGGGGGCACGGCCACCCACCCCGACGACCTGACGCGCGCGCCCGCCACCGAGCGCCGTGAAGACCTGTCGCCCGCCGTGCGTAAGATCATCACCGAGAAGGGCCTGAACCCCGGCGAAGTGCCTGCCACCGGCCCCAGGGGCAACATCACGAAAGCGGACGCGATGGGCGCCACCGCACCTGCGGCGGCTGCCCAGGCGACTCCCGCGGCCTCCAGCATTCAGCCCGCCGCCACCGTGCCCGCTGGGGCCCGCCCAGAGCAACGCGTACCCATGACGCGTATTCGCGCCCGCATCGCCGAACGCCTGAAGGAAGTGCAGAACACCGCCGCGCTGCTGACCACCTTCAACGAAGTGAACATGCAGCCCAGCATGGACTTGCGCAAGAAATACCAGGATCAGTTCGTGAAGAAGCACGGCGTGAAACTGGGCTTCATGAGCCTGTTCGTGCGCGCCGCCACCGAGGCCCTGAAGGCCTTCCCAGTCGTGAACGCCAGCGTGGACGGCAAGGAAGTCATTTACCACGGGTACTACGACGTGGGCATTGCCGTCGCTTCGGACCGTGGCCTGGTGGTGCCGATCCTGCGTGACACCGACGGGATGGGCCTGGCCGACATCGAGAAGGCCATTGCTGCCTACGCCGAGAAGGCCCGCAGCGGCAAGCTGACCATGGAGGACATGGCGGGCGGCACCTTCAGCATCACCAACGGCGGGACGTTCGGCAGCATGATGAGCACGCCCATCATCAACGCGCCGCAAAGCGCCATTCTGGGCATGCACAACATCATCGAGCGGCCCATCGCGCAAAACGGCCAGGTCGTGATTGCCCCGATGATGTACATCGCCCTGTCCTACGACCACCGCATCATCGACGGCAAGGAAGCGGTGCAGTTCCTGGTCATGGTGAAGAACCTGCTCGAAGACCCGGCCCGTTTGCTGCTTGACCTGTAAGCCGAATCCACAGGGAGCGGTCAGCCTTCAGCGGCTGGCCGTTTTCTTTTACGCTGGGCACGTGAATGTCCTGGAACTGATGCGGATGCAGGCCCGAACGCTGTACGAAGTGGATGAACAGCAGCGCCTACGCCGCGTTCCCGACCTGACCGCTCCCCAGACCGAATGGGAGCAGGCCCCACGTTTCTTTCTGGGCCGCACGCCAGCCGGAAACATCTGGCATGTCCGACATGACCTGCCCAGTGACCTCATGAATAAGCTGGACGCGCTGGGCCGCACCGAAACCCCGCTGCAAGCCGGTTCGGAACCCGGCCTGGCCGCGCAGGTTCGGGCGCTGCTGGGTGGGGGAGAGGAGTGGCGCGGCCCGGCATATCTGCTGCCCGCACAAGCCGGCATAGGGCAAACTGGAACAGGGCAGGCCTTAGAGATAACTCTGGAGACCGCGCACCTGCTTCTGCCGAACTTTCCCGGAACGGCAGAACGCGCCCGCAAAGGCCACAACGGCCCTTTTACGGCGGTGATCGAGCACGGGCAGGCGGTGGCGGTGTGTTCCAGCGTGCGCCAGAGCGGTGCCGCAGCCGAGGCGGGCGTGTTCACCCTGGAAGGGTGGCGGGGCCAGGGGTACGCCGCGCAGGTGACCGCCCTGTGGGCGAATCTGGTGCGGGCACAGGGCCGGCTGCCGCTCTACAGCACCAGCTGGGAGAACACCGCATCGCAGGCCATGGCGCACAGACTGAACGGGCAGTGGTTCGGGGAGGACTGGTCGATTAAATAGTGCCCAGCTAAATAGTGCCCAGCGCCTTCCCGACTTTCCCATAGGCTGCCAGCGCCTTTTCCAGGTCTTCTCTGGTGTGTTCGGCGGTGACGATGTTGCGGATGCGGGCCTGGCCCCGGGGCACGGTGGGGAAGCCCAGGCCCACGGCGAAAATGCCTTCGCGGAACAGTTGCCGGCTGGCCTCGAAGGCGGTTTCGGTTTCTCCGAACAGCACGGGCGTAATGGGCGTCTGGCTGCCCATGATGTCGAAGCCCAGGGTTTGCAGTTCGGCCTTGAAAAAGCGGGTGTTGTCCCACAGCCGCTCCATGAAACTGGGGTCGCTCTGCACCAGTTGCAGCGCGGCAGACAGGGCACCGACCACGGCGGGCGGCTGCGCGGTGGAAAACAGGTAAGGGCGGGCGCGGTTGATCAGGAGTTGCCGCAGATCGTGGTGGCCCGCCGCGTACCCGCCGACCACTCCCCAGGCTTTGCTGAGCGTGCCGACCTGAATCACGTCGTCGGCGTGGTCGAAACCGAAGTGGTGCACGGTGCCGCGCCCGGCCTCGCCCAGTACGCCAGACCCGTGCGCGTCGTCCACGTAGGTCACTGCACCGTACTTGCGAGCAATGGTGACGATCTCGTCCAGTCTGGCGATGTCGCCGTCCATGCTGAACACGCCGTCCGTGACGACCAGTTTCAGGCCGTCGGTGTCGTTTTCCTGCAGCACGCGCTCCAGATCCTGCATGTCGGCGTGCTTGAACACCTTCTTGGTGGCTTTCGCCAGGCGCAACCCGTCAATGATGCTGGCGTGGTTCAGTTCGTCGCTGACGACCAGATCGCCGTCTTTCAGCAGGGTGCCCAGTACGCCCTGGTTGGTGGTGAAGCCGCTTTGCAGCACCAGGGCGCTGCCGGTGTGCTTGAACTGGGCCAGTTGCTCCTCGAAGTCCTCGTGGATGCGCAGGGTGCCGGCGATGGTACGCACCGCCCCGGCCCCCGCGCCCCACTGGCGCAGGTACGCTTCGGCTTTCTCCTTCAGGGCGGGGTGGTCGGCGAACCCCAGATAATTGTTGCTGGCGAGGTTCACGACCTGCTGGCCGTCCACGCTGGTGCGGGCGCGGTTGGCCTGATCGAGCACGCGCGGGTGAATAAGCAGCCCGGAATCTTTCAGGCCGGTCAGTTCCGCCTGAAGCCGCTGGGACAGAGAAGTGGTCATGTTTCCAGTCTACGGTCAAGGTGGAGGGGCAACCGTCTGGCGGGCACAGCGCGCTCAGGCCGGGAAAACGCCTGGCGGGCCGACCTGCAACAAAAATGTAAGTCGGGACTTTTATAATCCCGTCAGGTTCCTGCCGTCTCGACCGGACGGCGTAGCACCCAAACGCGCAGTGCCCGATTGCGCCCCCTCCCGCAAGGACTCCCATGACTAATCCGGTTTACAACTTGATCGCTCAGGCCCTGACAGGCAGCGTGTCCTCCAGGGCCGCCGAGACCATGCTTCAGGCCGCCATGAAGGAAGCGGGGCTGTCCGCCGATTCGGTGACGCCCGCCGACATGCAAGACCTCCTGAACGGGCCGCTGCTGACGCGCCTGAGTGCCGCGCTGCCGCCCCAGCGTGCCCGCGAGGAAGTCACGCTGATTTCCCGGCAACTGGAGCGCAAGTACCCCAAGGCCCCCACGCTGTTCACGGACGTGGGGTCGCTGGCCGCCTGGGACGACACCATCATCTCGCCCATCAACCCGGTGCACGACGGCTTCGAACTTTCGGAGGACGATTTCGAGTTCGACGATCCGGATTTCGGCGGAACGCTGGAGCAGCGGGCCTTCGACCTGAACAGCGAGAAGGGCCAGGAGGAGTTGATTCAGCACCTGGGACGCATGCAGGGCGTGCAGAGCGTCATGATTTCCAGCCGCGCCGGGCAGGTGCTGAAGTTCAAGGCCATGCGTGACCCCAAGGGGCTAGGCAGCGTCATGACCGCTACGGCCCTGCTGTTTCAGAAACGGCAGCTGAAGCTGATGTCGGTGGATCTGGGGGCCCAGACAGTGTGTATGCGCCCGCTGGGGCCGTATAGCGTGGCGGTGGTGGCCGGCGCGCAGGTGAACGTGGGCCGCCTGCTGGCGGAGTTGCAGCAGGTCGAGGCGAGCGCGTGAGCCCAGGGCGGATGGGTGCGGCGCGGGGAGGTGCAGTGCAGCTGAGTACGGTGCAGGTGGGTGCAGCCCGGGCAGGCGTGCTGGCCCTGATGCTGGCCCTGAGTGCAGCAGGAACGGCCTCGGCCCAGAACCTCACGGCCTATAGCCGCCTGGCGCAGCAACTCGACGCGGCGGCGGCGGGGGCCGGCCAGGATTCGCTGGCCACCCTGAAGCAACTGGACGCCGCGCAGGCGGCCCTGAGCGAGTTGCAACCCACCCTCAGCAGTACCAAGTTGAGCGCGGCCTTGCAGGACACCCTGAATGCCGTTCGTGCCGCGCAGGCCCGCACGCCGGCAGAGTTGCAGGCGCAGGTGCAACTGGCGCGCGGCCTGATGCGCAAGGCGCTGTACGACCAGACCATGAACCTGCTGGCGACCACGCCGGCCAACGGAAGCGATCACCTGAAGCTGCTGGCCCGTGAACTGGACGTCGAGCCTGCCAGCGTGCAGACGGATGTGCAGGCCGGGCACCTGAACCGCGCGGCGTGGAAATTGCAGCAGTCCGCGACCGCGAAACTTCAGGCGGCGCTGGGAAGCGTGCAGGTCCAGCAATCGGGCGCGGCCTACCTGAACCTGGCGCGCGCGGCCGGCTGGTTCACGGTGGTGCAGGACGCAGCCCGCAGCGTCGACCCGCCTCTGAAACCCGAGCAGTTCAGCCTGGCGCTGACCCAGCTCTCGGGCGGGCAACTCGGGGAGCTTCAGGGCAGCCTGCGCAGCCTACGGGGCGGTGTGGCGGCCCTGAGCACTTCACTGAAGACCCCCGCTGCACAGACGGACAGCCCGGTGAAGGGGGTCGTCAACAGCAGCAAGCCGCCCGTCAGCGTGCCCCCGGTCACGCCCCCAGCCAAGCCTTCCCCGGCCACCCCTCCTGCGGCCACCCCAGGGGCGAATACAGGGGCGGCCACCGCGGCAAGTCTGCCCAGAACGGCGGGAGCCGACGCCGCCTATGCCAGCCTGGGCCGGGCGCTCTCGGCCACCACGCGTGCCGATCTGCCCGCCACCCGCCGCGCCCTGCAGGACGCCCTGACTGCCCTGACCAAAGCCCCCGCCGCCCTGAGGGGCGCGCCGGGCTACGGCGCCCTGGTGCAGCGCGTTAAGTTCATGGCCGGGCGCGCGGCCCTGCGGCCCGCCGACGTGCAGGCGCTGATCGGTGACCTGAGCACCCTGGAGGCGAGGCAGGCTGGCAAATCAGGGTCGGTCATGACGGCCCTGGCCAGCGGCACGGCCCTGGCGCTGGGCGGTGGGGTACGGGCCATGCTGGCGCTGCTGCTGGCGCTGGCGTGCGCCGCACCACTGTATCTGCTGAACCTGGCTTTCGGGGGCAAGAACCCTTTCTGGCGGGCCATCAGCGCGGCGCTGCTGCTGCTGCTGCTGCCCACCCTGGCCGAGGGTCTGCTGGGTTTCCTGGGCTGGCTGGGCGATACTCTGAACGTGCCCTTCCTGCGCGGCCTGCTGGCCCTGACGCCGGGCCAGAGTGCCTTCGGGGTACCGCTGCGTATGCTGGTCACCGCGCTGGCGCTGGGCCTGGCCACCTACGGTTTCCGGGGCCTGTGCGTGCAGTTCGGGCTGCTGGGGGGCCGCCGGCCCGCCGGCCCACGCCCGGCGCCGAAACCCAAGCAGCCTGACCAGACCAGTTTCGACTGGGACGAGGAACTCTGATGCCCATATCCCTCTTTGCCGCGCCTCACCGCCCTGAAGGGAGGCCCACATGATTCCGCAACCGCTCTACAAGATTCCCGTGAAGTTGCTGGGAGACCTGGCGTCCTCACGCGCGCTGGAAAAGGTGCTGCAAGACGCCGCCAGTTCACGCGGCCTGGCGCTGGAGTCGCTGGACGCCGACACGCTGGAAGACATCCTGAAAAAGGACGTGTACCGCCGCCTGCAACACACCGTGCCCGCCGTCCTGGCGAAAAAACGCGTCATGGAGGTGCTGAAGGAACTTCACAGCGTTCCCGAACCCGCGCCGCTGCGCACCACCGAGGTTCGGCTGGTGAACGACCCGGTGGCGCTGCTGGAAGAGAAAGCCAAGAAGTTCAACCTGTACTTCGACTGGCCGGAAACCCAGCGCCTGCGCAGCATCCTGGGGATCGCCAAGACTGAAGGCGCCGCCGGGCGCAGCGTGGAGTCGCTGGTGCAGGAAGGCAGCGGCCTGCTGGAGCAGATGGAACGCCGCCTGCAGGAGGGCCTGGTCGAGCAGGCGCAGGACCTGGCCGAGCTGAAAGCCACCTTCGGGCGCGTGCAGGGCATGGGCGGGCGCGACGTCAAGCGGTTGGAGAACCTGATCGGGCAGATCGACGAGGCGCAGGAGCAGGGCACGCTGCTGCCCGGTGAGGTGGAACGCGCCCGCAACATCACCTTCAAGCTGCGCAAGAGCCTGGAAAGCAGCGTGGTGGAGAGTGTCACCAGCGCGCAGGGGGTTCCGGACGCGGTCATTCAGGCCGAGGTGCAGGCGCGCGTGCAGGCGCTGGAACTGGAGCACGTCACGCGCCAGTTGGCCGACATTCAGCGTGATCACGCGGCGCTGCTGCGCGCCCGCCCCGACCTGAACGCCCAGAACGAGGAACTGCGGGCCCGCGTGAGCCTGGGCAGCGTGGCGGTGGAAGCCGTGCAGGACTGGCGCGCCGCCCTGGACGCGGCGCACCAGGACACCCTGGCGCAGCAACGCCAGGAACTCACGGCGCTGGAAGCGCAACTGGACGCCCTGCCCGACAGTACTGCCGGGCACGAGGTGCGCGTCACGCTGGACGTGGCGAGGCTGACCTTGCAGGAAGGCAGCCTGGCCACCGATGAACTGCTTGAACTGCGCGGCACCCTGAACGTGCTGGAGCACTCGCCGGAACTGGCGGCCCGCATCATGGAGCACCAGCGCGAACTGGCCGAGCTGGAACGCACCGCCCGCGAGGTGCCGGGCGCGGAGGAGGAACTGCGCCGCTCCATTACCGAGGCCCGCGAGGTGCTGGCCCGTGGGCAGGACGCCGAACTGGGGCCGCTGTGGGCAGTGCTGGAACGCTTCATGGGCGAGGCCGCGCAGCAACGCGAGAACTTCGACGCGCGGGCCGACCACGTGATCCGCGAGTACGACAGTGTGCGCTCGCTGGCCGGCGAAACCATTCAGCGCCTGGGCCGCCTGGCCGAAGCCCTGCGTGCGCAGCGCCGCCTGGGGCCGATGAGCGCCCAGGCCCGTGAACGCTACGCCCTGAGCCTCACCGACGCCGAGGCGCTGCTGGCTGAGGCCCGCGCCGAGTACCAGGCCGCGCAGGAAGTCACCGCGACTTTCGGGCAAGACGCCCTGAGTGACCTGCTGGACGTGTTCAACCTGGGCAGCGAGATCGGCGGGGACGCGGGAGGCACCAGCACAGGCGCGGGCGCAGGCAGCAGCTTCCTGGGGGACGTGCCCGCAATGTCCGGGGCAGGGGTAGCAGTGTCCGGGGCAGCAGCGTCCGAACCACGCGCGGAGACCTGGCTGATCGAGGACGGCCACCTGGCCCATGGGCCGGAAACGGCGACCATCACGGGGCTGCTGAGCCTGCTCGCGCAGGCCGACACGCTGGGCCTGCACCGCCTGGACATGGGGGATCAGACGCACGTGTGGTCGGCGCGGGCCGCCGGGCCACGCGGCTGGCGGGTGGCGCGCGCCCTGACCTGGGATGACCTGGACGCCGGAGCGGGCCGCTGGCTCGACACCGGGGAGGCCTGATACGCACGGCGTCCAATTCCAGAGGATTGCAGAAAAGCATTCCAATCCTTTTCCATCTCTGCTTCGCCGCTGTGCCAGTCCCGCAGCGCGTATTTTTTGCTTCTCCTTCCAGTCGGGTGATATCGCCGGGAAGCAGCGATATCACCGCAGTTGGTATGAGTCGGCCGCGTGAGCTTGCCCCTGAACCTGCCGCTGAACACGGGTGAAACGCGCCTGCTGCGCGGCCTGGAAGAGCAGCAGGCGCTGGGCGCGGCCTTTGCGCTGGCCCTGCCGACCGGCGCCCTGCTGTTTCTGGAAGGCGAGCTGGGCGCGGGCAAAACGTCGTTTACGCAGGGGCTGGTCGGCGCCCTGGGCTTCCGTGACAGTGTGACCAGTCCCACCTACGCGCTGATGCACGTGTACCCCACCGCGCAGGGACAGGTGCTGCACGTGGACGCCTACCGCGTGCGCGACGTGGGCGAACTGTACGACATGGATCTGGACGACCTGATCTCGGGCAGTCGCCTGAGTGTCGTCGAGTGGGGCGAGGGACTGTACGCCGATTACCAGCCCGCCCCCATCCTACGTTTCGCGCACGTGGACGGCCAGCCGGAAGTGCGCGAGGTCACGCGAATCCGCTGACCTTTTTGAGCGACAATAAGGCGTCATGTTGACTCTGGTTTTAAACAGCGGGTCGAGCAGTGTGAAATTTGCCCTGCTCGACCCGCGCTCCAGCGAAGTGCGCCTCTCCGGCCTGACCGAGCGCCTGGGGTCGGACGCCGCGTCCGCCACCCTGAAAACAGGCGGCGAGAAGAAGCAGGTGACGCTCAAAGACGGCACCTACGCCTCGGCTTTTGGGCTGATCGCCGGAGAACTCGACGCCCTGAATGTTCGCCAGGAGGTGCAAGCTGTCGGTCACCGCGTGGTGCACGGCGGTGAGAAATTCAGCGGCTCGGTGCTGCTGACGCCGGAAGTGATGGCGGCCCTGCGCGAGTGCATTCCCCTGGCGCCGCTGCACAACCCGCCCAACATCGCCGGAATCGAGGCGGCGCAGCTGGCCTTTCCGAACCTGCCGCAGGTGGGCGTGTTCGACACGGCCTTCCACCAGACCATGCCCCCTGTGGCCTACCGCTACGCCGTGCCGGAAAGCTGGTACACCCAGCACGGCGTGCGCCGCTACGGCTTTCACGGCACCAGCCACCAGTACGTGGCGCAGGAAGCCGCCAAGATGCTGGGCAAGCCGCTGGAAGACCTGAACCTGGTCACCGCGCACCTGGGCAACGGGTGCAGCGCCACCGCCGTCCGGGGCGGCCAGAGCGTGGACAGCAGCATGGGCTTCACGCCGCTCGAAGGGCTGGTCATGGGCACCCGCAGCGGCGACGTCGACCCGGGCCTGCACGACTTCATGGCCCGCCAGGCCGGCTTGACGCTGACGCAGATCATGACCGCCCTTAACAAGGAAAGCGGGCTACTGGGGGTCTCTGGCCTCACCAACGACATGCGCGAACTGGAGGCCGCCGCCGCGCGGGGCCACGAACGCGCCGCGCTGGCCCTCGACCTGTTCATCTACCGCCTCGCCAAGACGGTGGCCGCCCTCAGCGTGCCGCTGGGCCGACTCGACGCCCTGGTGTTTACCGGCGGAATCGGGGAGAACAGCGAGCTGGTGCGCGCCCGCACCCTGGGTCACCTCGGCCTGCTGGGCTTCAAACTCGACGAACACGCCAACCAGCAGGCCGTGCGCGGCCAGGGCGGCCTTATCACCACCCCCGGCAGCACGCCCGCCCTGGTCGTGAACACCAACGAGGAACTGATGATCGCGCGGGAAACGATGCGGCTGGTGGCCCTGAACCCGTAACCCGTGCAGAAAAAGCTGAAGCGGGCGCCTGAGCCTCTACAGGCCACAAGTCACGAGCGACAGGCTCTGCGAAGGAGAAGTCCATGAAAACACTTTTTATCGCGCCGACCCGCAATGGGGTGGGGCTGTCGAGTACGGCGCTGGGGCTGACGCGCGCGCTGGAGCGTCAGGGGTTGCGGGTGGCGTTTCTCAAGCCGATTGCCCAGACGCATGAGCGCAGCGCCGACGACAGCGTGCAGTTTGCGCGCAGCGTCTCTCACCTGAACCCGCCGGACCCCATCGACCTGACGCGGGCCGAGGAGATGCTGAGCCACGGCGCGGACGAGGAATTGATGGAGCAGGTCATCGCCCTGTCGCGCGGCGCGGTGGGGGAGGGCGTGGACGTCCTGATCGCCGAGGGCATTGCCCTGACCGAGCGCAACGTGTACGCCGGGCCGCTGAACGCCGCGCTGGCCCGCAACCTGGAGGCCGACACGGTGCTGGTCAGCAGCCTGGCGAACGTGTCGGCGGCGGAACTGGCCGACGAACTGGAGATCGCCGCGCAGAACTACCGCCGCAGTGACGGTACGGGCCTGGCGGGCTTCGTGCTGAACTTCGCGCCCAGGGAACTGGATTTCGGCACGCTGATGGCCGAGCTGCGCGCCCGCAGTCAGGTGCTGGCCAGCGGGGAACTGCCGCTGCTGGGCGTGGTGAGCCTGTCGGAAACGCTGCGCCAGGGGCGCACCCTGGACATCGCCCGCCACCTGAAGGCCGAGGTGGTGAACGCCGGGGAAATGGAGCTGCGGCGCGTGGCGAGTCCGGTGGTCACCGCCCGCACCGTGCCGAAAATGGCGCACCTGTTCGGGCCGGGGGCATTGATCGTCACGCCCGCCGACCGCGAGGACGTGATCATGGCCGCCGCGCTGTGCCACCTCAGCGGCGTGCCGCTGGCGGGGCTGGTGTATACCTCGGGCAGCACCCCCGAGGACAGCATTCAGCAGCTCTGCAACGCGGCGCTGACCAGCACCCTGCCGGTGATGCGCGTGCCGACCAATTCGTTTCAGACGGCTTCGCTGCTGGCCAGCATGGACGCGCGCGTGCCGCACGACGACCCGGGCCGCATGGACCGGATGCTGGATTTCATTGCCGACCGGCTCGACACCGTGCCGCTGGGCGCCCGCATTCGCACGCCGCGCCCGGACGGGGAACGCCGATTGCCCCCCAGCGCCTTCCGCTACGAACTGATTCAGAAGGCCAGGGCGGCGGGCAAACGCATCGTGCTGCCCGAAGGCGACGAGCCGCGCACCGTGAAGGCCGCCATCCGCTGCGCCGAGAAGGGCATTGCCCGCTGCGTGCTGCTGGCCAAACCCGAGCGGGTCAAACAGGTCGCGCAGGGGCAGGGCCTGGACATCCCGGCGGGCCTGGAAATCCTCGACCCGGACAGTGTGCGCCAGCGCTACGTGGCCCCCATGGTGGAGCTGCGCCGCAGCAAGGGCCTGACCGAACCGCAGGCGCTCGCGCAACTGGAGGACAGCGTGGTGCTGGGCACCATGATGCTGGCCCTGGGTGAGGTGGACGGGCTGGTGTCCGGCGCGGTGCACACCACCGCGAACACCGTGCGGCCCGCGCTGCAACTCATCAAGACGGCGCCCGGCGCGTCGCTGGTCAGCAGCATCTTTTTCATGCTGATGCCCGAACAGGTGCTGGTGTACGGGGACGCCGCCATCAATCCCAACCCCAATGCCGAGGAACTCGCGGACATCGCCATTCAGAGTGCCGACAGCGCCCAGGCGTTCGGCCTGCCGGTGCGCGTTGCCATGATCAGTTACAGCACCGGCGAAAGCGGCAGCGGCCAGGACGTGGACAAGGTCAAGGAAGCCACCCGCCTGGTCAAGGAACGCCGCCCCGACATCACCGTGGATGGCCCCCTGCAATACGACGCCGCCAGCGTCCTGAGCGTCGGCAGGCAGAAGGCCCCGGACAGCCCGGTGGCCGGACGCGCCACCGTGTTCATCTTCCCGGACCTGAACACCGGCAACACCACCTACAAGGCCGTGCAGCGCAGCGCGGGCGTGGTCGCGGTCGGCCCGATGCTCCAGGGCCTGCGCAAGCCCGTGAACGACCTCTCGCGCGGCGCCCTGGTGGACGACATCGTGTACACCATCGCCCTGACGGCCATTCAGGCCACGCAGGTGGAAGCGAACATGCAGGCCCCCGCCACGCCGGGCAATTCTGCCTGACCAGCCCCTCAGGGGCATATAGAGTAGCGGCATGACCAATTTAGCAGCGGGGCAGCTGGCCGGGCGGGTCGCCATTATCACGGGTGCCGGGGACGGAATCGGGCGGGCTGTCGCCGAGGCCTTCGTGGCCGAGGGAGCGCGCGTGCTGCTGGCCGAACTGAACGAGGAACTGGGCCAGCAGGCGCAGCGCGACCTGGGCGACCAGACCTTTTTCCTGCACAGTGACGCGGCCAGCCAGGCGGACAACGAACGCATGGTGCAGGAGGCCGTGAACCGCTGGGGCCAGCTGGACATTCTGGTCAACAACGCCTGGGGCGGCGGAACGCTGAGCCGCGCCGAGCACAAGGCGCCCGAGCAACTGGCGCACGCGGTCGCGCTGGGCTTCACCGGGCCGTGGTGGGCCATGCGGGCCGCGTACCGCCAGATGCGGGAACGCGGGTACGGCCGCATCATCAACATGTGCTCGCTGAACGGCGTGAACGCCCACATGGGCACCTTCGAGTACAACACCGCCAAGGAGGCACTGCGGGCCGCCACACGCAGCGCCGCGCGCGAGTGGGCGCCCTATGGCATCACCGCCAACGCCATTCTGCCCGGCGCCAAGACCGCCGCCAGCCGCGCCGTGTTCGCGGCCAACCCGCAACTGGAAGTCATGGCCAACGCCATGAACCCCATGGGCCGCCTGGGTGATCCCCTGCAGGACATTGCCCCGGTCGCGGTGTTCCTGGCCAGTGAGGGCAGCCGTTACCTGACCGGCAACAGCCTGTTCGTGGACGGCGGCGGGCACATCAACGGCGTGGCCTGGGCCCCGCAGCTGGAAGACTGATTCCGGTTGGGCCGTGATGGAATAACGGTGAAAGCCGACCAGAGCAGGCACAGGAACGAACTAAACGGGTGCCGCTGAGTTCTCAGGCTCTCGCGTCCTCTATCCGTACGGCGCACACCACCAGCAGCACGCCCAGCGGCAGCGGCACGTCATTCAGGTCCAGGCGGAAGTCGCGGCCGCTGGTGTACCCCCCCACACGTCCGCGCACTTCCCCAGCGTAGTGGCGCAGGCTGATGTCCTGCCCGGCGGTGAAGGTGCCGTAGTGCCCATTGGCGCCGTCGTCGGTGAAGTCCAGCCAGGCGTCGGTGCCGTCGGTCAGGCCGCCCAGGTGAATGACCAGGCGGCGGCCCTGCACGCTGGCGCTGAGGTCGAAACCACGCGTGACCCCGCCCACACGCCCGACCAGGCCCGCGCCGCCGCTGGTGAATTTCACGTCTATGCCACCAGTGAATGAGCCGATGCGGCCCGTGAACTCCTGGCCGTCGAAGGTGCCCTGTAAGTCCAGGCCGTGCGTGATGTTGCCGTAACGCCCCTGCAAACCCATGGGGTCAGGGTAAGGGCCGGGGCCTTACGGTTTACTCACCGCAGGACACCAGCGGCGCGGGCGCGGCCTATCATGCGTGCTGTGACGCCGCTTCCAAAAAAACCCCCGGTGGGGGACAGGCAAGACAAAGGTGAGGACGTGCAGGCCATGTTCGCCAGCATCGCCCCGACGTACGACCTGCTGAACCGTACCCTCAGCCTGGGGGTCGACCGGCTGTGGCGCCGCGAAGCGGTGGCGCTGGCCCTGGCGCATGACCCGCAGCGCCTTCTGGACGTGGCGACCGGCACGGCCGATTTCGCCATCGAGTTGAAACGGGCCGCCCCGCACGCCGAGGTGATCGGCAGCGATTTCGTGCCGGCCATGCTGGAGATCGGGCGGGAGAAGGTTCGGGCGAAAGGCCTGGAGATTCAGCTGGAGCAGGGGGACGCCCTGAACCTGCCTTACCCGGACAACCATTTTGATGCGGTGACGTGCTCGTTCGGGTTCCGGAACTTCGCGGATTACGCGCGGGGTTTCGCGGAAATGTGGCGGGTGCTGAAACCGGGCGGGCGGGTGGTCATCCTGGAATTCCCGCCACCAAAGAAAGACCTGTTCGGCCAGCTGTTCCGCTTCTACTTCCAGCAGGTGCTGCCGCGCATCGGCGGGCTGGTCAGCGGAAACAAGGAAGCGTACAGCTACCTGCCCGAAAGCACCCTGGCCTTTCCGGAACCCGAGCGCCTGGCCGGGCTGATGCGGGCCACCGGCTTCAGGACGCGCTACAAGCTGCTCACCTTCGGAATCGCGGCCATTCACGTGGGCGACAAGCGGTAGGAGTGGAATAAACGAAACGCCAGCCTTTGCTGCGGCTGGCGCTTTTGCCCACAGCCTCTTATTTCCGGGTGCCCACCCGGAAGATGTTGGGCCAGGGGCGGTAGGTGCTTTTCAGGGTGTCTTTCTTGACTTCCTGGCCGCCTTTCAGGAAGCGGCGGGTCACCTCGATGACGGCGCCGGGCGCGGCCCAGTCCACCTGTTTGCGCTCGCCGAGTTTCATGCTGGGGTCATTGATGAAGCGGTCTTTGGGGCTGGGGGTGGTGCTCAGGGTCTTGGGTGCGTCCACGACCACGTCATATTTCGGGGCTTTGCCGAACACGCTGATGCTCAGGACTTTCTCCTGGTCGTCCCAGTCGGTCTGAAACCACAACGCCCCGCCGGTGTCGTTGCTGAACTTCAGGTCCAGGCTGGGCTGGTAGATGGTGGCGTCCAGGCCCTGCGGGGCGTAGTAGTACACCTGGTAGGAGTGGTTCTGGCGCTGCACGATGGGCAGGCCCGCGCCGTACAGCGTGCGGAACACCGTGGTGCTGACCTGGCAGATGCCGCCGCCCACGCCGCTGGCGGTCTGGTCGCCCGCGATGACCAGGCCGGCCACGTACCCGCTGCGGGTGCTGATCGGCCCGATCATCTGGTTGAACGAGAAGGTCTTGCCCTCGAACAGGCGATCCTTGAAGTTTCTGGCGCCCACGTGAATGTTGGTGATGCGTTCGGGGCTGCTGCCGTCGTAGCTGGTCTGTCCGGTCGCCAGGAAATTCGTGATGCCTTTTTGCACGAAGAAATCCAGCGTGCGTTTGGGCGGCGTCTGCCCGGTCACGACCACCGCGGCCTGCACGGCAAAGCGGTCTTTCAGCACAGCCAGCACGTTGGCGCGCGTGGCTTCCCGGTCGATCTTCAGGTTGTTGCGCTGCACCACGGCCCACTGCGTTCCATCGTCCACCTGCATGAAGCGGGCGTCCTCACCGACTTTTTCCAGCATGTCCATGAAGCGGTTCAGTTCGGCGTCCAGGCTGGCGGTGATCTTTCCGGCCTTGCGAATCTGCGCGGCGCGTTCCACCGGAATGCTCAGGGTGCGGACAAACGCGGTGGTGGTCTTCTTGCCGTCGATCAGGGCCGGAATCTGCGCCTGCACGGTGACCAGCAGGGGGCCGCTGGCCATGGTGGGCGCGGCGGTTGGCGCGGCCGGGGCAGGGGCGGCGGGGGGCGGCGTGGTTGGAGTGGCCGGGGCTGGAGTAGCTGGAGCCGGAGCCGCCGGAACGGCAGGGGGGGGCGTCTGGGCGGACACGGGCGTGCTGGTGACCAGCAGTACCCCGCTCAGGAGCAGGGCGGCGCGGCGGTTAAACATCATGCCGCGCAGTATTTCACGCCCGCAAGGCGCTTCCGTGAAGACCGCCTGACGCTCCGTTAGGCAAGTTGCTGCTGAAGTTGCCGCTCGATTTCCGCGACCGCCAGGTCGGCGTGAAAACGCCCGTTCTCGATGAACACCTGGTTGGTCTTGCCGGCGAAGCCCGCCGACCCCACCACGAACAGGCCCGGCACCGTGCTCTCGTAATGCTCGCTCAGTACCAGGCACTCGTCGGGGTGTTGCGCCAGGTTCAGCCCATTCAGGAACGACAGGTCCGGGCGGTAGCCGGTCAGCGCGAAGGTAAAGTGCGTGGGGAGATTCCAGGTGCTGCCGTCCTCTTTTTGCACCACCACGTGCTCCGGCTGGATGTCCACGACCCTCGAATTGAAGTGGGCGGCGATGCTGCCCTCCTTGATGCGGTTTTCCAGGTCGGGCCGCACCCAGTACTTGATGGTCTTCTTCAGTTCGGAATCGCGCACGACCAGGGTAACGTTCACGCCGCTGCGCCACAGGTCCAGGGCGGCGTCGGCGGCACTGTTGCCCGCGCCGATCACGGTCACGTTCAGGCCCATGAAGGGGTGCGCCTCGGTGTAGTAGTGCGAGACGTTCTCGCTGTCTTCACCGGGAATGCCCATGAACAGCGGATTGTCGTAGTACCCGGTGGCGACCACCACGCGCCGCGCCTCGATCACGCCGCTCTCGCCGTCCTGGGCCTCGATTTCCAGCGTGAAGCCGGCCGGGGCCGCGTGAACCCTCTTCACCTCGGTGTACTGGCGCACGTTCAGGTTCTCGCGCTGCGTCACCAGGCGGTAGTACATCAGCGCGTCGCGGCGATCCGGTTTGTCGTGCCCGGTCACCATCGGGTGATTCCCGATCTCCAGTTCCGGCGCAGTCGTGAAGAACGACATGTACGTGGGGTACTCGAAGATGGCGTTCACCACGCATCCCTTTTCCAGCACCACGTAACTGAGGCCGGCGCGTTTACAGGCGATGGCCGCCGCCAGCCCCACCGGGCCGGCCCCCACAATGGCCACATCAACTAAACCGTCAAATAAACTCATGCGCCTATTCTGGCAGGCCCACCCCTCCGGCACTGTTCACTGGAGCAGCAAGGGACTCCTCAGGGCTTGCGGTCCGTGAACGTGACTTGCACCGGCTCACCCTGCGTGGCATTCAGGATGCGCAGGCCCGCCCACTCGGCCTGCGGGTCATTCGGCAGGCGCAGGGTCAGGGTTTTCGTTTCACGGCCCTTGAGCACCCGCACCTCGGCGGCCACGTCGCCGGACCAAGCGCACTGGCTGCCGGGCGGGCAGCGGCTGTCGAGCACCTTCAGCAGCGTGACCGTCTGGAAACCCAGTTTGCCGGTCTGGCCGGCACTCAGGGTCAACTGAGCCGGGCGAATCATGGTGCAGGAGGCCAGCAGGCCCGAAGCGAGAAGCGGGAGCAGCAGCGTGGATCGTTTTTTCATCTGGTGCTCAGTTTTTCATCCGTGAAGGTAATTTGCACAGGGGTGCGGTCGGTCGTGAGCTTGCCGGCCGCGTCGGCAATTCTCAGGCCGGCCCAGACCGTTCCGGCATTTTCCGGGGTCTGAAGGGTTAAAAACCGCCACCGGCCCTCCTGCTTCACCAGGACTTTGGCAATCAGCTCCCCGGCGCGAATACAGCGGGCGTTCATGGGACAGCGGTTGTCCTGCACGCTGATGACCGTGACCTGCTGCCTTCCCAGCATGCCCGTCTGCCCGCGCTGCAGGGTCACGGTGGCGGCAGAGGCAAAGGAACTGGTCAACAGCAAGGTGAAGGCGAGGGCTTTCATGCCCTCAGCGTGCCCGCCCTGCCTGAAAAGGGGCTGACGCCACCTGATTCACGCCCTCACATTGTGGGCTGTAGCGTGGCCGGCGAGATGCTGCCAGCAGCCCGGGCAGATTCACAGAGAACGGCTCAGTCGCACAGCAGCGTCAGGAAATCGTCGTTGCTGCTGGCAAGCGTCTGAAACCCCTGGGCCTTGTGGCGCAGGCCCATGCGTTCGTAGCAGTCGGCCAGTTTCAGCGCAAAGAACTGCGTGGCCTGCGCGTCCTGCCGCAACTCCGCGACTTCCAGGCAGGTGCGGTAGTGCATCACGGCCAGGTGGTACTGCGCCAGGCGGGCAGCCTGTTCGGCCCGGCAGTGTGTCATGCGGAGGGTCACGATGTCACAGGTGACGCTGCTGGGGGCGCTCATACCTGGCAGTTTAAGCAGAATGAGGAGAAATTGAATGCAAGCTGAAGCAGGTTTCAGACGTGCCGGACGTTGTTTTTTTGGAGTGGGCGAAATAGGGGCGTGTCATTCCGGCTGGACGGAACTTACTGGGACGGGTTCTCAACAGCCCGGCGGGCCCGCACGGTCATGTTGGGCAGGTTCACGTCCGCGAACTGCACTTTCAGCGCCGTTCCAGCGGGTTCCGGGGTGCTCATGGGCACGTCGAAGGCCAGATCAGGAATCAGCACGGTGGCCTGTGGGCCGCGCCTGTCCACGATCACGGCGTCCCACACCCGCCCGGGCTGCGCCGCGATAAAGCGCAGGGTGTGGTGGCGGCGGCTGAGGCGTTCTGCCTGCCGCGTGCCGTCGGCGTTCAGCTGGGCCTGGGCAATGTGAGACGCCATCACCTTGCTGCTCATCGGTTCGGTTCCCGCCAGGAACGCCCGGAGCTGCTGGTGCACCACCAGGTCCAGGTAACGGCGCATGGGGCTGGTCACCTGCGCGTACAGGTCGAGGCCCATGCCGTGGTGCGGCCCCGGCGACGGTTGAAAACGCGTGCGGGCCAGCGTCTTGCGCCGCGCCCAGTGGGCGCTCAGGGTGTCGCCGCTCACCTCGCGCGTGGGGTAGTCCTGCGTGGCAAAGGGCAAGGGGATTTCATTGTCGTCGGCAAAAATCGCGGCTCCCCAGCCGGCCAGGGTCATGCACTCCTGCACCACCTGGCGCATCTCCGGTTTCGGCAACGGCCACACCGCCGCACTCGCCTCGTCGGCCTTGACGCGCACCTCCGGCAGATCGATGCTCAGCGCCCCCTCCGATTCGCGCAGCGTGCGGCTGGCGCGGGCCAGTCGGGCCAGGGTCACGAAGGGTTCCTCGCCCGCCTCGAGGTTGGCCTGGGCCTCGCTGTAAGTCAGCCGCTGGACGCGAACCGTGCTCAGCACGACATCCACCGCGTCGGCGTTGCCGTCGGCATCGAGGTCAAGCGAAATGGACAGCGCCGGCGTGGTCTCGTGGAGCCCCAGCCCGGCCTTGTGCACCAGCGCGTCCGGCAGCATGCCGATGGTCTGGTCCGGCAGGTACAGCGTCGCGCCCCTGGCCCGGGCTTCCACGTCCAGCGCACTGTCCGGCGGTACCAGCGCGGCCACGTCCGCCACGTGCACCCACAGCCGCGTCAGGCCCCCGCCGATCTCCTCGATGCCCACCGCGTCGTCCGGGTCTTTGTTGCCCTCATCGTCTATGGCAAAGACGGGCAGGTGCGTCAGGTCAAGGCGTTCCTCGGGCGCGAAGTCGGGCACCGGGAGGTCGAGTGGGTGCAGGGCCGCGTGCAGGCGGTCGGCGTAAGGCGTGCGGGCCTCCGACCAGACCCCCAGTTGCAGCAGCAGCGCGTGGGCGGCCTGCGGCGTTTCCGGCAGATTCAGTTCGCGCAGAGTGCGGCTTTTTTCCTGTTTGCCACGCGCCAGCAGCTCCACTTCGGTGCGCTGTGCGGGCGTCAGTTCAGGCAAGGGAGAAGTCACGGCAAAGAGGATACCCCTCGCTTCCTGCGGCGCAGCGCTGCGCGTCCCGAAGAGCAGGAAAGGCGACTGTTCTGGAAAGCAGCGTCCTCTCCTGTCCAGCGGATTCACCCTGTTGCCGCAGTGATGAGCCACAGGTTTCTAAAAGAGGAGCCTTTGCAAGCCAGACTTCAACGATTTGAAAGCCTAGCTTTACATCTGATTTCAGACTCGATACCCGCCCTTCAAAAAACACGCCCCACACGCTCTTTTTCAAATCGTCTTTAGCATATATAAAACTGTGTTTGACAATTTATCAAGCTCGTGTTTCAATTCTTTCAGGAGGAAGATATGACTGACGACACCCACCCGCAAGGCAGCTTCCGTGAACACGTCCAGCGTCTCGTGACCGAGGGCAAACTCACTGCCGAGGAGGCCGCCCACCTGCTGGAAGGCACCGACACCCCGCCTGCGCCGCCCAGCAACACCATTGCCCAGTACGTGCAGGCCATAGAGGACGGCGAGGCACCTGGCCTGAACCTGAATCTGGAAATCGAGGGCTATGTCCTGAGCGTGGTGCAGGACAGCAGCGTGAATGCCCCCACGCTGAGCGCCAACCGCGAAGGTGAACTGGCCCTGACGGCCACGCCGAGCGGCCTGCGCCTGAAACGCGTTCGGCACAGCGACTGGAGTTCCCTGAAGGCGGTGCTGACCCTGCCCTTCAAGCCGCAGCACGTGCAGGTCGAGATCAACGGCGGCAGCCTCAGCCTCGGCGACATCGCCGGGGAAATGCGGGCGGAAGTGAACGGGGGCAACGTCACCATGAGTGCCGCCAGCACCCTGAACGCCGAAGTGAACGGCGGCAACTTCACCGCCGGGAACATTGCCGGCCCCACCAAAATGGAAGTGAACGGCGGCAACATCACGGTGATGCACGCCACCACGCTGGATGCCGAAGTGAACGGCGGCAACCTGCGCTGGGCGGGCCTGCTGAGCGGCGGCACCCACCGCACCGAGGTCAACGCCGGGAACGCCACCCTGACCCTGCTGCCGGGCAGCAGCGTGCGGGTGGACGCCGAAGTGACTCTGGGCAACTTCAAGGCCGAGTTTCCCACGCAGAAAAGCGGCGGGTTCATGGAAGCGCACTACACCGGACAACTCGGCGGCGGCGAGGCCCTGCTGCGCTGCGAAGTGTCCGCCGGTCAGATCAAGCTCCTGACCGAACCAAGCTCCTGACTGAACACTGAGACCTGAGCCTGAGGAGAAAGAGATGAACGTCACCAGCGCCGTCACCACGCAACGCGGCATCAGCGTGAGCCTCACCGTTCCTGCCGGACGCTACCGGATCATTCGCCGCGCCCACCTGTACCGCCTCAGAGTCCGCAGCGCCCTGACAGCTGTTCAGGTACCCGTCCAGGCATCCGTTCAATCTGGGGGGCAGCAGGTGCAGGCACTCACCGGGCCGCACCCTGGGTGGTGGACGGGCCTCCAGACGTGGCTGCTGTTTCCGGATGCCGAGCAGGTGTACACCCGCAGGCAGGCCAGACAGGCCCTGGCCGCCGAGTACGGCAGGTACGCGCTGCCCGGCGCCTATGGCCGCCCGTACTCCACGCCTCTCTACCTTCCCTGACCCCGCCTCTGACCCCGCAAGGACACCCGACCATGAAAGAGAAAATCAAGAGAATCCTCGACCTGATCCGCAGCGGCAAACTGTCCCTGGACGACGCCGCGCCCCTGCTGGCCGCCCTGAACACCCGCCTGGCCCTGCAAACCACGGACCGCGAACTGCTGGACTCGCTGCTGAACCGCGAGGACATCGACACCGCGCAGATCGCCGAGCACCTGATGCTGCTGCGCGGCCTGAAAGACACGCCCCCCACCCCGCCGCAACCCCCGCGTCCGCCCCGCCCACCCGGTTTTCCCTTCGAGGCTTCCTGGGCCGAACGCGCCGCCGCCCACGCCGAACGCGAGGCTGCGCGCGCCGAACGGCACGCCCAGCGTGGGCGCCGCGCGGGCGGCATCGAGGGCATGGTGGAACGCATTACCGATACCGTAGAACGCGCCGTGGGCAGCGCCATGGAAGGAGTGGAACGCACCGTGATCGGAACCCCCTCGTACTCGTACGCTTACGACAAACAGGCCGCCAGCAACCGCATTCTGCGCATCGAAGCGCAGTCGGAAGACGGCCACAGTTACGACGCCAACCTGCCCATGAGCCTGGCGCCGCACCTGCACAAACTCATTCCCGAACACGGGCGCGCGGCGCTGGAAAAAGCCGGCATGACCATCGAGGCCCTGCAACTGATCATCGAGGCTGAGCCGCCCACCGGCAAAATCATCGACGCGCAGGACGAGGACGGCAACAGCGTCAGCATCAGCATCCGGTGAACCGCGCCCCCCGCCCTGGCCCCACGGGAAGCTGTCCCCGTGAGGCCACTTTTTGAGTTTTCCGAGTCCCGCGCCGCAGAAGGGGGCCGCAAAAGGTGGAGAATGAACCCATGCAACAGCGCCCCTGGCTGATAGACGGTCACCTCGACCTGGCTTACAACGCCCTGGAGGGCCGTGACCTGCGTTTAACCTTAAGCGAGTTGCGGGCCGCCGACCCGCTGGCCCAGGTGGCTGAGGGGGCCGGACAGCGGGCCACCGTGACCTTCGGGGAACTTCAGGCCGCCGGCGCACGCCTGGTCTTCGGCACGATTTTTAGCATGCCGCAGGCCAAAAACAGCATGTCCGGCGCGACCCTCCCCGGCTACACCGACCACGCCGGGGCGCGGCTGCAGGGCCTGCAGAATCTGGAGGTGTACCAGCGCTGGGAAGACCAGGGCTTGATCCGCATCCTGAAAACGCGCCAGGCGGTGGCGCAACACCTGGATACCTGGACGCCCCAGGCCCCACTGGGCGTCGTGCTGCTGATGGAAGGCGCCGACCCCATCCGTGACGCAGACGACCTGCCGTTCTGGGTGGAGTGCGGCGTGCGCCTGATCGGGCCGGCCTGGCAGAAAACCCGTTTTGCCGGTGGCACCGCAACACCCGGCCCTCTCAGCGACCTGGGCCAGGAGCTGATTCGCGCCATGCACGACTTGCAGCTGACCATGGACGCCTCGCACCTCGACGACGCCGCCTTCTGGGACGCCGCCGAAATCGGCGTGCAGATGATCGCCTCGCACTCGAACACCCGCACGCTGGTCGACGGCAACCGCCACCTGACCGACGAGATGGTCAGGGCGATTGCCGAGCATGGCGGCATGATCGGCCTGGTGTTCTGCAACTCCTTCATTAAGCGCGGCTGGAAGCGCGGCGAACCGCGCCCGACCCTGAGCGACCTGGCCGCGCACACGCAGCATTACGCTGGCCTCATCGGCTGGCAGCGCCTGGGCCTGGGCACCGACATGGACGGCGGCTTCGGCGCGGAAGGTTCGCCAGACCCCATCGAAACCTACCGCGATGTGCCGCGCTTCCTGGAGACTATTCCCGCCGAGCACCGTGAAGACGTCGCCCACGGCAACTGGGAACGCTGGCTGAGAGAGAAGTTCTGACGAAAGCTGCGCCCTTCACCCATCATCTTTTCACGGCTCACCACCCCCTACAGTAGGTTTATGCGCCCACTTCCCATTCCCTTCCCTGATGAAACCGAAGCGCCGCTGGTCACGGAACTGGTGTTCCCGTCCAGTGGCACCAAAGTCAGCGGCGTCTTCGAGTTGAACGAATTCGCCACGCTGACGCCCGAGAACCTGGAGTTCCTGCGCCTGTACATCAAGGTGCGCGGCAACCTCAAGGAGGTCGAGCGCGTGCTGGGCCTCAGTTACCCCACCGTCCGCGCCCGCTTCGACACGCTGCTGCGCGCCATCGGGTACGAACCGGAACTGGCCGACCCGCAGGACGAGGTGTTGGAGAAGCTGGAAAAGGGCGAGATCACCGCCGACGAGGCCGCCCGCAAGCTGCGGCGTTAAGGACTGCTGGTCAATGGGCCGAACTGTTCAGGTTGAGCAGGATCACCCCGGCAATGATCAAGGCAATGCCCAGCACGGCTTTAGCGTTCAAACCCTCGTTGAAGATCAGCCAGCCGATCACCGCGATCAGGGCGGTGCCCACACCTGACCACACGGCGTAGGCGGTGCCCAGCGCCATACCGCGGCCCAGGGCCAGACTCAGCGAGTAGAACGCGCTGGCGTACCCGGCGACCACCACCAGTGACGGCCCCAGCACCGTAAAACCTTTCGAGAGTTTCAGCGCAGAAGTCCCAATGACTTCGGCCACAATGGCGATCAGCAGGTAAATCCAGGGGTTCATCCGGTGGTTATCGTACCAGGAGTCTGCTCAGGTCATCCCACACCATCCGGAGTTCCCTGAGTGCACCTTCCTGTTTTTCACCTGCTGCGCTGGCGCCCTGCCGGGCGTACCAGTGGCGGGTGGGGTTCACGTCCAGAACCCAGAGCGCCATATTCTTCGCGCCGCCTGTCTGAAGTTCACGGGCAAGGGCGTGTAGGAGGGCCTTCCCGATCCCGTGCCCTTGCACTTCCTTCAGGCTGTAGAGCGTGTACAGTTCGGCTTCATACCCGGGGTATTGTCGCGCGGGGCCGCCAGAGGCGAAAGCCACGATCCAACCGTTCAGTTCCGCGCGTTCAGTTCCGCGGCCAGCACGGGCCGCCCCGGGTCGGGGGTGAGGCGCTGGGTAAGCCAACTTTCCTCACTCCGTTGCCGGGCCGCGTCACTGGTCATCCTGCTCAGAAAGTCGCCGGGCATCAGGCCCGGAGACGTTTCGCGCCAGCTTTGCGTGTAAACCTGAGCAATGCCGGGGGCGTCGTCGGGGCTTGCGGGGCGGATGCTGGCGTCCATAGGTCAGCATAAAAAAGAACGGCTGCGGTTGCACACGCCTTTTGACCCATTGCTTTATTCGCTTGTGCTGATGTTCAGGGCTTACTCGCCCTCGTCGATATACCTTTTCAGCGCGTCCAGCTGCACGATGATCGGGGTGCGGGCGCGGACGATGGCCCCATCCTTCTTGAGTTTGCCCAGCGAGTGACTGACCGTTTCGCGGGTGGCGCCGACCATGCGGGCGATATCTTCCTGATTCAGTTTGAGGTTCAGTTCGACGCCCTGGGGGTGAGGCCGCCCGAACTCGCGGGCCAGGCGGTACAGCAGGCTGGCGACGCGCTCGGGGGCGCTGTAGGCGCTGACGGTGGCCATCCAGTTCTGGGCCTCGAAGAGGCGGGCGGCCATCAGGCGAATGAGTTTCATGGCCAGGTCGTGCTTGGTGTTCAGCAGTTTCTGGAGTTCGTGGCGCGGCAGCACGATCAAGGTGGTGCGCTCCAGTGCTTCGGCCTGGGTGGGGCGGCGCTCCTCGGGTTGCAGCAGCAGTTCGCCAAAGGTGTCGTGCTGCCCGATGACGCCCAGGATGGCTTCCTTGCCGTTGGGAAACAGTTTGCTGATTTTGACGAGACCGCTGCGCACGAAGTACAGGGCGTCGGCGGGGTCATCCATGCGGTAGATGACCTCGCCGGGCTGATACGTGCGGTAGGGGGTGGCGGCGGCCACACGTTCGAGTTCGGCAAGCTCAAGGTCGGCGAACAGCTCCGTTCTTTTCAGGTGCCAGACCAGGCTTGGGTAGTTCATGATCTTAAGAAGAATACTCGGTTCCGCCGTGTAGCAACAGCCGGAGCAGACCAGGCCCTTAATGAAGGAAGAACCAGGCAGACAGGCGTGACATTCGCCCCTTAAAGTTTTATACTGAGTCTAATTAATTTTGTGCGGACTCCACCAGAACGGCGGAGTCTCTTTGTACAAGGAGAAAATCATGCCCACCTACAAAGCACCGCTGCGCGACATGAAGTTCATCATGAACGAGCTGCTGGAAGCCGACCAGCATCTGGCGGCCATGCCCTACTACAAAGACAACGACACCGCCGACGCCGACCTGCTGGGGCAGGTGCTGGACGAGGCCGCCCGCTTCGTGGAAACCGAAGTGCAACCCCTGAACCAGGTGGGCGACCGCGAAGGCTGCGTGCGCGACGAGCACGGCAACGTGACCACGCCCAGCGGGTTCAAGGCCGCCTACCGGAAGTTCTGTGACGCCGGCTGGCCCGGCCTGGACGCCGACCCGCAGTGGGGCGGTCAGGGCATGCCGCACCTGGTCAGCATCGCCATGAACGAGATGATTACCGGCGCGAACGTTGCCTGGGGCATGTACCCCGGCCTCAGCCACGGCGCCTACAGTGCCCTGGCCGCCGTCGGCACCGACGAGCTGAAGCAGCTGTACCTGCCGAAAATCGTGAGCGGCGAGTGGAGCGGCACCATGTGCCTCACCGAACCGCACGCTGGCACGGATCTCGGCATAATCCGCACGAAAGCGTCCGATAACGGCGACGGCAGCTACAGCATCACCGGCACCAAGATCTTTATCAGTGCCGGCGAACATGACCTGACCGACAACATCGTCCACCTGGTGCTGGCCCGCCTGGAGGGCAGCCCCGCCGGGACCAAAGGCATTTCCCTGTTCCTGGTGCCCAAGTTCATCCCTGCCTCCGACGGCTCGCTGGGTGAGCGCAACGGTGTGGTGTGCGGCAGCCTGGAACACAAGATGGGCATTCACGGCAACGCCACCGCCGTTCTGAACTTCGACGGGGCCAGGGGCTGGTTGGTCGGCGAGGTCAACAAGGGCATGAACCACATGTTCATCATGATGAACGCCGCCCGCCTCGGCACCGGCCTTCAGGGCCTGGGCCTGGGCGAGGTGGCCTACCAGAACGCCCTGGCCTATGCCAAAGACCGCCTGCAGATGCGCCACGAACCGCGCGTGAGCCGTGAAGCGGCCGATCCCATCATCGTGCATCCGGACGTGCGGCGCATGCTGCTGACCGGCAAGGCCTACACCGAAGCGGGCCGCGCCCTGGCGCTGTGGCTGGCCCTCAGCCTGGACACCGAGCACCACCACCCCGACGAGGCGGGGCGCCAGGAGGCGGGCGACCTGGTGGCCCTGCTGACCCCCATCGCCAAGGCGTTCATGACTGACAACGGCTTCAATGTGGCTGTTCTTAGCCAGCAGGTGTTCGGCGGCCACGGCTACATCGCCGAGTGGGGCATGGAACAGTTCGTGCGCGACGCCCGCATCGGCCAGATCTACGAGGGCACCAACGGGATTCAGGCCCTCGATCTGCTGGGCCGCAAGGTGCTGATGGACGGCGGCAAGAAACTGCAGAGCCTCGCCGGCACCCTGCAGGCCTTCGTGGAAGAACACGAGGGGGACGAAGCGATTGGCGACTACGTGAACCAGCTCGGCAAGGCCGCGCAGCAACTCGGCAGCCTGACCATGGTGATCGGCCAGAAGGCCATGAGTGGCCCCGAGGGCGCGGACGAAGTGAACGCCGCCGCCGTGGACTTCCTGCGCTTCTTCGGGCACGTCGTGTACGGCTACCTGTGGGCCCGCATGGCCAAACTGGCCCAGGACAAGATCGACGGTGGGTTCGACAAGGACGGCTTTTACCTCGGCAAAGTGCAGACCGCGAAATTCTACTTCGCCAAACTGTTCCCCGAAACCAAGGCGCTGGCCGCCACCATCAAGGCCGGCAACGAGAGCCTGGCCGTGGACGACCGGGCCGTGTTCGGCTGGGAACACGAACCCGCGCACGCCTGAACGAAGGTCATCTGAAACGCCTCTGCCCCCTGTGGGTGGGGGCGTTTTTCATGCTTCCCGACCGGGGAAAGCGTGGGCCGGAACTGACCTGACTTTTCCCAGCCGTGTCCGACTTGGCCACAGGCAGGGCCAGTTTCTTTTTCTGAAGTCTCGGTGTGGTCTTTTTGCAACGAACGCCAGGGTTTCGGCGTATAAGTGAGGGTATGAAGGTCACGCTGCCCCCACTTCCGGCCAGTGAGGGCCGCCCGTAATGCGCCCGAAGCTCATCAGGACGCTGCTGGGCCTGATCCTGCTGGCCTGCTCGGCGGTCATCGTGATGGATCAGCAGGGGGCCTTCGGCAACGAACCTTTCCCCAGTACGGGCAGCAGCACCGACAGTGCCGGCGGCCCCGCAGACCCGTCCAGCGGCGATCCCTACAATCTGCCGCCCGCCACGCCGGAGATTCCCGCGCCGCCCGACACGTCCAAACCGGCCCCTTCCACACCATCGGACGGCTCCCCGCCAGCCGAACCGATCTTCCCGGAAGCACCAGACCCGTCCGCCTCCGACACGTCCAGCCCGGACAACACCGCGCCAGACAGTCCCGCCACGGACAACTCAACACCGGACACGCCCGAAATCCTCCCCACCACGCCGGACACCTCCAGTAGCGATCAGTCCAGCAGCAGCGACCAGTCCGGTTACCAGGATCTGAAGTGACCTTCAGACCCTGACCCTCAGCGCAGCCCCAGGCCGGCCGCGTACACTACCCGCACCCCCACCACCCGCATCCCCTGCGCCCATCCGGTTCTCCCACTCGAAAGGAGTGCTCCTCTTGAAAAAGATTCTCGCCCTGCTTTTCCTCTCGATCACGACGGCGCAGGCGGCCGACCCGGTGTTCATGAATGTCGCCACCGGCAGCCCCACCGGCACGTACAGCGCCATGTTCAAGAACATCGGTAAGGTCTGCACGCAGAGCGCCTATCTCAAGGAACGCGGCACCAGCGGCAGCCTGGAGAACATCGACCTGCTGCTGAGCAACGAAGTGTCGCTGGCCTTCGTACAGAGTGACGTCCTGAAAGCCAAGGAGCAGATCGATCAGGACGCCCGCGTGAAGAACATCAAGGCCCTGTTGCCGCTGCACAACGAGGAAGTTCACCTGTTCGCCAGGCCGCCCATCCAGAAAAAAAGCATTCTGGGCAAAGTCACGACCATCGGCGTAGCCCAGTTCAAGGACCTGAACAAAAAGCGCGTGGCCGCTTGGGGCGGCAGCCTGATCACCGCCAGGGTGCTGAGCGCCAAGATGAAAGTGCCCTTCACGGTGGTCAGCGTCAAAGACCGTGACGCGGCCTTCGCGGCCCTGCAAGCCGGCCAGGTGGACGCGGTGCTGGCGGTGGTGGGCCAGCCCGCCGCGTGGGTCAAGGATCTGAGCGGCGCGAACATCAACCTGGTGCCCATTCCCTTCACGCCGGACGTACAGGGCGTGTATGCCCCCGCCAAACTGATGTACGCCAACCTGAGCGCGGGCAGTGTGTCCACCGTGGCCGTGCAGAGTGTTCTGGCGACCCGCGACTTCAAAACCCCCGAACGCAAGAAACTCCTGCTGGATTACCAGAAGTGCGCCCTGAGCAAACTCGTGAACCTGCAGGAAAACGAGGGCATGCACCCCAAATGGCAGGAGGTCAGTTTCAGCACGTGGCCCTGGCCGCAGTACAAGTGATACCTATTGCGGTTATATCGCTGGTGTTGAGCGATATAACCCGAATGGAGTGAGAGTCAAAAAATACGCGCTGCGGGAGATGAAATAGGATTGGGGTGTTTTTCCGAGAGTTCTATGGAATCGGACGCAGTGCATATGACCCGTAAATAGGACGTTGACGGGAAGGCGGAGGCTTTACGGCCCCCGCCTCTCTTTGCTTTTATCGTCCGACTTTACTCGCCGCCTTCGGCCCGGGCAGCGTCGCTGGTGCCCGTTGCCGGCGTCTCGCTGATGACCAGACCGGGCGGGCGGCCACCCGGGAAACCGGGGCCGAGCAGATCGATGGGCTGGCGATCCGGCACGATGTCGCCTTTCAGGCCCTGCTGGGCCAGCACCGGAATGAAGGCGTCCATCACGCCGACTTCACCGTGAACCAGCCACACGTGCGGGCTCTTGCCGGCCCCGGCGGTGCTCAGGAAGGCCAGCAGGTCGTCCTGGTCGGCGTGTGCCGAGAACCCACCGATGGTGTGCACCTGGGCACGCACGGCGATGTCCTCACCCATGATGCGCACGGTGTCAGCCCCTGTCACGATCTTGCCGCCCAGGCTGCTGGGGGACTGGTAGCTCACGATGATCAGGCTGGTGCTGGGTTTCCAGAGGTGGTGCTTGAGGTGATGCTGAATGCGCCCGCCAGTCATCATGCCGTTCCCCGCCATGATGATGGCCGGGCCGTCGTACCTGTTCAGGCGCTGCGACTCGGCGCTGGTGGGCACCACGTGCAGGGTGCTGGGCCGGAAAGGGTCTTCGCCGTTTTGCAATGCCTCGCGCACGGGTGGAATCAGTTCGTCGCCGAACTCGAAGTACTCGTTGGTGGCGCGGGTCGCCATCGGCGAATCCAGAAACACCGGAATGCGCGGCACCTCGCCGACGTCCATCAGTTGCTTGAGGGTGTGCAAGATCACCTGGGCGCGTTCGATGGCAAAACTGGGAATCAGGATTTTTCCATTGTTCCGCACACTTTCGCGCAGAGCGTCGCGGAACTCGGTCAGGGTCTCGTCCCAGCGGCGGTGGGTGCGGTTGGCGTAGGTCGTTTCGATGACCACAGCGTCCACTTCGGGTGGCGGCGTGAAATCCATTTGCAGGCCGCTCTCACGGTTGCCCAGGTCGCCGGACATCAGCAGGCGGCCCTCCGGCGACTCGATCACCAGGTAGGCGCTTCCCAGGATGTGCCCGGCCCGCTGAGGCGTGACCTTGATGCCGGCTATATTCTCGGTCTGGCCAAATTCCAGGTGGGGGCGCAGCAGGGCCAGGGTGCGGTGAACGTCCGCTTCCTCGTACAGGGGCGGCAGGGTTTCCTCGTCCGGGCGGCCTTGCCGGCGGGCGTGGCGCAGATCCTGGCGGTAGCCGTCCACCTGAAGCCGCGCCGAATCGATCAGGACTGTCTCGGCCAGGGCGGCGGTGGGGGCGGTGCAATGAATGGCCCCCCGGTAGCCGCGCTTGACCAGCAGCGGCAGGCGGCCCACGTGATCGAGGTGCGCGTGCGTGAGGATCACGGCGTCCAGTTCCGCCGGGTCGAAGGGGAACGGCTCGTGGTTGCGTTTCTCCATTTCGTCGCCGCCCTGGAACATGCCGCAGTCCACCAGAATTCGCTTGTTTCCCAGGGTCAGGAGGTGCATGCTGCCCGTGACGGTCAGGGCCGCGCCGAAACTCTGCATTTGCATGAGGGAAGTCTAGCGCCCACACCCTAACGTGACCTGTCCCACACTGTTCTCCAATCTTGATGATCCTTTGAGACATGCTGAGCGGGGCGCGGTGTACTTTGAAGGCATGACGATCCCCCGTACCGCTTTCAACCGCATCCTCGTCGGCGTGGACTTCTCCGGCGGCAACCAGCAGGTGCTGGACGTGGTGCGCCAGCGTTTTCCCGGCGCGACCCTGCGCCTGGCGCACGTCACCGATGCCCGCGTGACCGCCACACCTGACCTGCTGGGTGGCGTGACCCCGGCCATCCCGGACGCCGAACTGCTGCACACGCTGGAAACCGCCGACGGACAACGCCTGAACACCCTGGCCCTGGAAGGCGAGGAAACCGAGTTGCTGGTGGGCGACCCGGTGACCGGCATTCTGGACGCCGCGCGCAACTGGAACGCCGAGCTGATCGTGGTGGGCACGCACTCGCGCGGCGCCCTGGAACGCTTTTTCCTGGGCAGCACCGCCGCCAAGGTCGTGGAGCGCAGCCCCATTCCGGTCCTCACCATCCGCACGCCCGTTGGCCAGCGGTAACCCACCCGCGCAGTCGGAGAGGGGCGCAGGCCAAAGCGCAGTCCGTGCGCCAGCTAGCACAAAAACGAGGAGCTCAAGAAGGAGCAGCGCGCTGGCCCGTTCCCCTGTCCGTAAACTCCCAGTATGTTCGACACTGTTTACGGCACCGTGCAGCCCCTCGACTGGCTGTGCCTTGCCCCGCACCCGGACGACGCCGAAATTGGCGCGGGCGGGACGCTGATTCGCCTGGCCCGGGCCGGAAAGGGCGTGGGCATCCTGGAACTGTCACGCGGGGAAATGGGCACGCAGGGCACCCCACAGGCACGCCAGGCAGAATGCATCGAGGCCGCGAGAATCATGGGCCTGAGCTGGCGCGGACAACTGGGCCTGCCGGACGGCGGGCTGGCTGACCTGCCCGGCGAAGCGCAGGCCCTCGCCAGCGCGCTCAGAGCGGTCAGACCGCGCGTGCTGGTTGTGCCGCACCACCTCGACCGCCACCCGGATCACTTCGGCACGTATCAGCTTGCCAAACGCGCCATTCACCTCGCCGCGCTGAAAAAAGCCGGGGTGCCGGGCGACCCGCACCGCGTCGAGCGCGTCCTGCTGTACCAGGGCAACGCCGACATTCGCGCCAGCATCCTCGTCGATGTCGGCGAAGTCATGGCCACCTGGGAAGCCGCCATCCGCGCCCACACCAGCCAGTTCTCCGGCGGGTACGTGTCCGAAACCGTTACCCCCGAGATCATCGAACGCCGCAAAGGCCGCCTCACCTACTGGGGCACCCTGCTGCGCGTCAAGTATGCCGAAGCCTTCGAAACCGAAGACCCCATGCTGATCGACCCGGCCAGCTTGTAAGGGAAAGCGGTGGGTGGTAGGAAAAAGCTGTTCGCCTGTAGAAAACCATAGAAAAAGATGGGCAGGCCAGGCTTTTCCCGACTTCTGAAGCCAACGACGGCTCGCCGCGTCGGGCCACCGGCACCTTTACCCCCTGCGCTTTACCCTCTACCCTGACCGTTGTGAAGTTGTGCGTCTTGCCCCTCCTTGTGCTGTTGTGTGCCTGCGGGCCGCAGAAGCCGAGGGAAATTGATGATTTGCGTGTCTTTGCCTACCTGGGTGGCGACGTCCGCAGTGGTTCCATTGGCTACCAGGAGAGTCCCCCGTCGGGCGGGCCTTACAACGCCCTGTGGCAGACCTGCGGAACGTACACCGCGCCTATTTACGACGAGTACGCGGTTCACTCGCTGGCTCGCGGGGCCATCTGGGTCACGTACCGGCCCGGGCTGGCGGCGACGGAACGCGAGAAGCTCAGGGCCGTGTTGGTCACCCCCATCAAGGTGAAACAGGGCGAGCAGGAGCGCGAGATCAAAGCGAAAACCCTCGTGTCTCCGCGTGAAAACCTGCCCGCACCCATCGTCATGACTGCGTGGAACGCCCAGATCACCGCGCAAACGGCGGACGACGAGCGTCTGAAGTTATTCGTGGAGCGCTTCGGCGCAGGTGACAGGGTTCCCGAGGCCGGGGCCGGTTGCGCGGGCGGCTTTACCGGCACGCGCTGAGCGGCCCACCGTTCAGAAGATTTTCAAGCGGTAGAAGAGCCAGCCGATGATGCTGGCAATGGCAATGGCGACGCCCACGACCAGCCAGAACCCCAGGGGGCTGTCGTGGAAGGGCAGGCCCTCGACATTCATACCGAAAAATCCGCTCACCAGCGTGGGAATGGCCACCAGAATGGTCGTCACGGTCAGCACCTTCACCACCTGGTTGACGTTGTTAGAAATGACGCTGGCGAACGCGCCGGCCATGCTGGTCAGGATGTTGCTGGCAATGGTCGCCATTTCGATGGCCTGCAGGTTCTCGATCAGCACATCGTCGAGCAGGTCGCTGTCTTCCTCATACATCTCGAAGATGCGGTCACGTTTGACGCGTTCCATCATGGATTCGTTGGCTTTCAGGCCGGTCAGGAAGTAAACGAGACTTTTCTCCAGCTTCAGCAGGTCGAGGATTTCCTTGTTCTGCTGGCTGTGCTCCAGTTTGTCCTCGATGGTGTCCACGCGCTTGTTGATCTGCCGCACGTCGATCAGAAACCGCTGCGAGTTGCGCAGGAACAGTTGCAGCGTCAGGCGGTTTTTCTTCACGGTGCTGACGCGCCGCACCAGGCCACTCAAAACGTCCTTGATGACGGGGTTTTCCTGCAGGGCGCACACCGTCACGATGCAGTGGTCATTGTGAAGAATGCCCAGTGGCACGGTGTCATAGGGAATATCGCTGGTGTCGGGCAGGCGGTAACTGGTCTGCATGATGATCAGCAGCTGGTCTTCGTCTCGCTCGAAACGGGAGCGTTCGTCCGGGTCAAGTGGGTAAGACAGGTAATCCAGATCAAGGCCCGTCTCGGCGCTGACGCGGGCCAGTTCCTCGGGCGTGGGCGCAGCGGCGTTGATCCAGCAACCGTCTATGTATTCGTCCAGAATGGTGAGTTTCCCACCAATGCTGCGGTAGTAGGTCAGCATGATGGGCCGCCTTTCTTCAAGCTGCCTTCGTTCAGGCCGCCGGGTTTGTCTGTGGCGTGGCGCATGGGGCGTCCTCCGGAGTCAGGAATGGCGTGAAAGGCAGACTGGGCGGGTCTTGAGCATCCAGTTGTTCTGTGTTCACGTCATCACCTCCTTGCCGGGCGCACGCAGGCGCAGCGCGTCATGCTACCGGGCGAAAGCGACTGAGTTCAAGAGTGATTACCAAAAGACGGTGAGACACGCTGCCGCCCGTCCTGTATATGTTCGCACGAGCCGAAGATATAGATAGGTTTTCCCTGTTCCAGACACGTTTTTTAATGCCGAGCATAAATTTGACATTGGGTGAATACCACGCTATATTTTTATTATCACCGCCGAGAAAGGCGGATTTTTTATTTCTCCAGAAATTCAAGGGCTGTTTTTGCGGTGTTCAGCTCGTCCTGTGCGGCGCGGCCCGGTGCGGCCAGTGGCGTGAGGCGAGCCAGGTCGTCCAGCACCTGCCGCCGGATAAGCGGGTCACCGGAACGCAGCAGATGCGGGCCGTACCGCAAAGCCGCGTCGAGTGGCACCCCGTCGTAAACGGGGTCGGCCCCGGAACGCGCCTCGAAACGCAGCACGGGATAACTCCAGAACCCGGCCGCGAGCGCCTCGGCCACCAGGTGAAACCCGCTGCGGGCAGCCCACTCGCGCAGGATTCGTGGGGAATCGTTCGGCTGCACCACCAGCGCCGGGGGCAGGCGTTCGCCACCCGCTTTCAGAATGCTCTGGATGGTGTTGGCGCCCATGCCCGTCATGCTGGCGCTTTCTACCTCGCCGGGCCGCAGGGGAGACAGGCCGTTGCCCTGGCGCACCTCCAGGCGGTCAGACAGGCCAGCCAGCGCCACATTTGTCCGGGCGTGCCCGAGCGGGCCGGGGTTCAACTCCACCACCACGCAGCGCTCCACGCGTCCGGTCTGAACCAGCCGAATCGGCAGATGTGCGTGATCCGAACCGATGTCCGCATGGGTCGCGGCGCGAATGAGCTTCAGCACCGCGGCCAGACGGGCGTCCAGAACGGGAATCAGGGCGTGTCCTTCGGCAGTGCCTGCACGCGGTCGCCCACACGCACCGTCCCGCCCTGAATGACGCGGGCGGTAATGCCCCCGTGGCCGCGCACGGCGTTGTACCCGCCGTCTCCCAGGTTCTCTTCCATGCGTGAGCAGGGGTGGCACTCGCCGGTGCCTTCCAGAACGACCTCGCCCAGCTGAAAACGCCGGTCTTTGAGGGCCAGCAACGAAAGACCACTCACCAGGATGTTGCGGCGCAGCAGTTCCGGTGGGACTTCGTCCAGGCCCGCCAGGGCAGCGATCACCGGCAGATGCTCGGCCTGAAGAAGCGTCACCTGCCTCTTGCCGCGCCCGTTCGGTTGAGCGGGAGAAGGCGTCACCGGGTGAACCTCCCCGCCGGTTAGGGCCGTGAGACGGGTCGGCGCGGTTTTCCCGTGATCGCCCACCACGCCCACCAGCGGGTGAATCTCGACTTCGGCCCGGCTGTGGACGGGTTCGCGCCGGCCGGAACGAACACCGATCCACTCGACCTGGCCAGGGCGCGGCAGATGGGCGCGGAGGTCATGCATGGTTTTCACCCGGACATCCTAATGATTCCAGCACGAACCGGCCACGCAGGGAGACTGGAAGGGCAAAAGGCGCTCTATTCGTCTGGATAGGTCAGGTGACGCATTTCCTGCCAGCGCAGGGACTTGCTAGACTGATGGCATGAGGCGTTTGACCCGACGTGCATATCTGTCCTGCCGCTAGGTGGGAGACGGTCTATTCAGCCTGAAATCCAACCCTGAAGCGGCACATTCCAGCGTGAGTGTGCCGTTTCTTCTGTTATGGAGGACGTATGAATGAAATTCGTAGAAATGTCCCGGTCGACGAGCAATTGCAGATCCTGAAGCGTGGCGTGGTGGATCTGGTGTCCGAGGAGGACTTGCGCCGCAAAATTGCCAATGGCCAGCCGCTGCGCGTGAAACTGGGGGCCGACCCTACCCGCCCGGACCTGCACCTGGGGCACGCGGTGATCCTGCGCAAAATGCGGCAGTTTCAGGATCTGGGTCACCAGGTGATCATGCTGATCGGGGATTTCACGGCCATGATCGGTGACCCGAGCGGCAAAAGCAAAACGCGACCGCCGTTGACGCTGGAAGAAACCCGCGCGAATGCCCAGAGTTACCTGGAGCAGTGCAAGTTGATCCTGCGCGACGAGCCGGAAGTGCTGGAGTTGCGGTTCAACGGCGAGTGGCTGGAACCCATGGGGTATGCGGACGTGATCCGTCTGGCGAGCAAGTACACCGTGGCCCGCATTCTGGAACGCGATGATTTCACGAAGCGTCTGAACAATGGCACGCCCATTTCCCTGCACGAACTGCTGTACCCGATCACCCAGGGGTACGACTCGGTAGCGCTGAAGGCCGACGTGGAACTGGGCGGCACCGATCAGCTGTTCAACAACCTGGTCGGGCGCGCTTTGCAAAAGGATTACGACCAGGAACCGCAGGTGGTCATGACCCTGCCCTTGCTGGTGGGTCTGGACGGCACCGAGAAGATGTCCAAGAGTCTGGACAACTACATCGGTCTGACCGACGAGCCGCACATCATGTTCGCCAAGCTGATGAAAGTGCCGGATCCGCTGCTGAACAACTACCTCACGCTCCTGACGGATCTGCCGCAGGAAAAGATCAGCGAGTTGCTGGCCGGGCATCCGGTGGCCGCGCACCGTGAGCTGGCCCGCGAGGTGGTGCGCTGGTTCCACCCGGACGCCGATCTGGACGCCGCCGAGGAACGCTTCAGGAGCGTAGCGAAGGGCGGCATTCCGGAGAATATCCCCAGCGTGACCGTCCCGAAGGCTGAACTGGACGACAGTGCCGACACCGAACAGATCAGCCTGGTGAAACTGGTGGTGCTCTCGGGCCTGGAACCCAGCAACGGCGCGGCACGCAAACTCATTCAGAACCGGGGCCTGAAACTGAATGGGGAAACCTACACGGAGCCTCACGGGCAGCTGAGCCGCACTGAACTTCAGGCCGGTGTAGTTATTCAGAAGGGCAAGGACAAGTTTGTTCGCCTGAAGCTGGAGGCTTGACTCTTGACCCGGTTCAAGATTTAATAGGGTCTTCATGGGCCGCTGGATGTCAGGGCCGTCCCTGACTGGAGCGGGAAGTTATACACAGGCTGCCAGGGATGCCAAAAGTGGTTAGAAACCAGCTATCACACAACAAGAACCTCATTTCGTCCTGACGACTTATCCACAGGCACGGCCTAAAGTTATCCCCAGCCTGTGGATAAAAAAGATGACCTGCCCATCACAGTTCCGCGCTGGGCAGGTTCATGACTGACGCCGCCTTGACCAGAAAACATGTAGGCAAGCGGATGACTGAGAGCGCAGAGCAGCTGGCCCAAGAGGTCGAGCAAATGAACTAATCAGAAGGTGGAAAAACACCATCCCGCTCAGGTGCTTTTCCACCTTCTCCGATCTCTTCGCCCTTTACCAGCGGTCGCTCATGCCTTCGTCGCGCAGGCGTTCGACGCGGAGCATGTTGGTCGTGCCGCGCACGCCAAAGGGAACACCGGCGGTGATGACGTAGCGGTCGCCGGTATCGGCCAGGCCGCTGCGTTTCAGGTCGTCGTTGGCAATGCGCACCATGTCGTCGGTGTCCTGCGGGTCTTCGCTGAGCATGGGCACCACGCCCCATGACAGGGCCAGCTGGTTGCGGGTGACCTCGTTGGGGGTCAGGGCCAGGATGGCGACGGGCGGGCGGTACTTGGCGATGCGGGTGGCGGCCCCGCCGGTGCTAGTGAAGGCCACGATGGCCGGAGTCCCGAGTTTCGCGGCGATTTCCTGCGCGGCGAAGGCGATGGAGTCCTGCGCCAGTTCGGTATCGATCTTCAGTTTCTGCTGCATCTGCCGGTACAGTTCGCTGCTCTCGGCTTCGCGGGCAATGCGGTCCATCATGGCGACGGACTCCACGGGGTACAGGCCACTGGCCGACTCGGCCGAGAGCATCACCGCGTCGGTGCCGTCGTAGATGGCATTGGCCACGTCAGAGGCTTCGGCGCGCGTGGGGCGCGGGAGGCTGATCATGCTCTCCAGCATCTGCGTGGCGGTAATGACGGGTTTGCCAGCGTCCCGGCACATGGCAATGATCCTTTTCTGGATGGTCGGCACCTGTTCGGGGCGCATTTCCACGCCCAGGTCACCCCGCGCGACCATGATGCCGTCGACTTCCTTGAGGATGTTCTCGAAGCGTTCCACCGCCTGCGGCTTCTCGATTTTGGCCATGAGTTTCGCCTTGCTGCCGAAGCGCGCCAGGTAATGCCGGGCGAGCAGCAGGTCGTCGCGGGAACGCACGAACGACAGGGCCACCCAGTCCACACCGATCTCTGCACCGAATTCCATGTCAGAAACATCTTTTTCCGACAGGGCAGGGACGCTCAGATCGGCCTGGGGCACGTTGATGCCCTTGTTGTTCTTCAGCAAGCCGCCGATCACGACGGTGGTCATGACGTCGTTGCCGCGCACGCCGTCGACTTTCAGGGACATGTTCCCGTCGTCGAGCAGCAGGGTCATGCCGGGCGTCACGTCCTGCGCGAGGCCCTTGTATGTGCTGGACACGCGGGTGGCGTCGCCTTCCACGTCGTCCATGGTGATGGTGAACTTATCGCCGGGCGCGAGGGTCACGCTGCCTTCCGGGAAGCGGCCCACGCGGATCTTCGGCCCTTGCAAGTCCTGCAAAATACCGATGGTCACGCCTTTTTGCGCGGCAATTTCGCGCACCATCTGCAGGGTCTGGCGGTGGTCTTCCTTGTCGCCGTGGCTGAAGTTCATACGAACCACGTTCATGCCCGCGTCGATCATGCGGCGAAGCGTTTCCGGGTCGCGGCTGGCCGGGCCAATCGTGGCGACAATCTTTGTAGAACGGTCAAAATGCTTCATTCAAACTCCGTGTGGAATCCCCACTTGGAAACACTTCCAAATCCCCCCAAAAAGGGAGCTATGGGCTACTGCGGCTCACCCGCCCTGGCCCATAGCTTAAACGCTTTTCAGCGCAGTGCTTTGCGCCCTGGGTACACCGCCCGGTCACCCAGCTGGTCTTCGATGCGCAGCAGCTGGTTGTATTTGGCGATGCGGTCACTGCGGCTGGCGCTGCCCGTCTTGATCTGCCCGGCGTTCGTCGCCACCGCCAGGTCTGCAATGAAAGCGTCCTCGCTCTCGCCGCTGCGGTGGCTGATAACCGTGCCGTAGTGGTGACGCTTGGCCAGCTCGATGGCGTCCATGCTCTCGGTCAGGCTGCCGATCTGGTTGACTTTTACCAGAATGGCGTTGCCCACCCTGCGGTCGATGCCCTGCTGGAGCCGCTCGGGGTTCGTGACGAACAGGTCATCCCCGACCAGTTGCACCTTGTCGCCAATACGGGCAGTCAGCTCTGCCCAGCCGTCCCAGTCGTCTTCCGCCAGCCCGTCCTCAATGCTGACAATCGGGTAACGGCTGGCCCAGTCCGCCCAGAAGTCGATCATTTCAGCTGTGGTCAGCACTTTGCCTTCACTTTCCAGGTGGTACTTGCCATCCCTGTACAGCTCGGTCACGGCGGGGTCAAGAGCGATGCAGATGTCCTTGCCCGGCTCGTACCCGGCCTTCTCGATGGCTTCCATCAGGACGCTCAGGGCTTCCTCGTTGCTCTTCAGGTCAGGGGCAAAGCCGCCCTCGTCACCCACGTTGGTGTTCAGTTTCTTGCCGCTCAGCACCTTCTTCAGCGTGTGGAAGGTCTCCGCGCCGTAACGCAGCGCCTCACGGAAGGAGGGCGCTCCGACGGGCATGATCATGAACTCCTGGAAGTCCACGCTGTTGTCGGCGTGCGCCCCGCCGTTGATGACGTTCATCATGGGCACCGGCAGGGTCTTGGCGTTGCTGCCGCCCAGGTAACGGTAAAGGGGGATGTTCAGTTCCTCGGCGGCGGCGCGGGCCGCGGCCAGGCTGACGGCCAGGATGGCGTTGCCGCCCATCTTGCCTTTATTCGGCGTGCCGTCCACGTCCATCAGGGCCTTGTCCAGCGCGGCCTGCTCGCTGGCGTCCATGCCCACCACGGCGGGGCCGAGGGCCTCATTCACGTTCTTCACGGCGTTCAGCACGCCCTTGCCCAGGAAGCGGCCCTTGTCACCGTCACGCAGTTCCAGCGTCTCGTGTGCCCCGGTACTGGCCCCGCTGGGCACGATGGCGCGGCCCACGTACCCGCTGTCCAGGTGAACTTCCGCTTCCACGGTGGGGTTTCCGCGAGAATCCAGCACTTCACGCCCGATGACTTTTTCAATGTTCATGACATTCCTCCTGGGGGTCAAACCCGCGCCACAGGCAGCAAAAGCACGCGGCGAAGGTGTATCAGACACACTATACCCGTGAAGTGTCAGTTGCGGGTCGCCCTGAGCCTGACGGGGTGACACGTCAGCCGGACAGGCTGACTGAGCACGCACGAATCACTCGTATAGATCGGAAGTTTTCCACAAATTTATCCACAACCTCGGTAAGCTGTGGATAAATTTAACGTCAACATCAAGGAATATTCAAATAAGGGTGAAATTTTGCGTTAACAACGGAGTTTTCCACAGGTCACAGTTCCTGTGAACAATTAGACCAGCGAGCAGAACATCTCCCACTGAGACAATCCACTGTGCCGGAACCCATTTCTGAGCATGAATCCGTCTGCGAGGACTTCAGGGACGATGGCTGGAACCATGAGCCGCCTATCTGGAAATTCGTGCGCCACAGCTTGCAAGAAGCGTGTTCCTTCTCCCTGCCGTCGACTTCCTCGCGTGCGTACACCATGAAGGACGACGCCAAGTCCACCTGCTCCGTTCGGACACGTGCCGCGAACACCTGCGGGTCGTCGGGGACGGACATGAAGTAATACGGGACTAAAGTGATAATCAACTATGCGAGCTGCCCAGTTGACCACACACCGCACGACCGATGAGCTGGAACAGGCGTACCGAGCTGCCACGCGACCCGTCGAACGCTCACGCTGGCAACTTCT